>DQGF01000102.1:0-8343 GCA_003525045.1 Pseudomonas sp.
CGCTGAGCCTCAAGAACAGTTGGCTATTCGTTACCGCGACATTACCTGGACGCACCACATAGCAAAAACCGCCGGGTACAGTTCCTGGGGCGAAGAAGGATGAACCCGAACCGTTATGACCTCTGGGATGTCAACAGCGCTGCTGGCAAACTGATCGGACAAGCCCGCACGGTCAGCACTCGCCATCTTGTCCATGGCTTAGCCCGTGAGCAGTTCAATCGAGACGTCGCCTATTACGCAAAGCGGATTGCCGACGATGTTGCACAAGGCCATAAAACCCCGGAGCAAGGCCTATGGGCACTTTTGCAAGAACAGCGCGACCTGCTGAACCAATCGCAAACCGTGACGCGCAAAGGTAAGGACGCCATCACCGATTCGGTCAAGAGAGTCCCGATTTTAAGGCTCACACAACCCGGATTAAAACCTGACCCCGAACGCTTGCTCCGCTTTGTCCACGCGCAAAACCTCGAAGCGCCTGGCTCGAAAACGACCAACACAACCAGAGCAGCACCCTCGCCGCATCCTGTCGCCGATTTAAAGTTTTTCGCCCGCGAACGCTGGCCAGCGCCCATTCCGGAACCAGAGCAACCTGGGTTCTACATTGTCCCCAAGAGTACGACAGCTGAAAAGCTGGAGGCCCAGTTATTCAGCTCGGCCTCCCCCGCCGTCATCGCCAAATTCAAAACCCTAAACCCGAACCTGGATCAGGTAAAAGCCGGGGCAATGATTGTCCTGAGTGACCCGAACAATCAGCAATGTACCTACGAAGAAGCGTTGTTGATGCAAGCAGCGAGCACAGTGAACAACGCGCTGGAGCCACTGACTCCAGAGGAGGCTGATTTCATGGCGCGGCACTATGGCGTAATAGCAACGACCATTACCTATGGATCACTCGGTACTGGTGCTGGCCTAGCCATGTTCGCCAAGAACCTGGACGATGTAAGTACCATTCTGCGTGACATCGAAGCCTTGCACACGCGGACCTTCCAGGCAGAGGGCCGTCTGAGCTCACCGGCATTTTTTAATGAGCGAAAGCGCCTACTGGCTCGACTTAATGTCCAACTCACCGCACTGACAAAAAAAGGCATTGGCTTCCCCGACCATCCGAACCTGAAAACCGCGCTTGGTATCGCTACCCCGAACTTGGTACATCGCTGGAGAAAGGCCGGTGCGGTGGGCCAGATTCCTGGCTATGCCACGCACATTGAAGGCGTCACAAAAGCAGCTCAGTACGTTAAATATGGCGGTTGGATTGGCACAGTTGTGGGAGGTGGGGCTTCAGCTATTAAGGTCCAGGGCGTGTGTGAAGAGGGCAACGCTGAGGCCTGCGAAAAAGTGAAGTTCACTGAAGCGGGAAGCTTTGTTGGCGGAATCGCTGGTGGCGCTACAGCCTCTGCCGCCTTAACCGGTTCAGCCATCGGCTGGGTCTGCGCTGGACTGGGCGTACCGACTGGCGGGACGGGAACTCTTCTATGCGGTCTTATTGTAGTCGGGGCAGGGGCTTTTGCTGGAGGGCTTATAGGCGGGAAGGGCGGAGGAATGGTAGGAGAAATAATTTATGAGAATACAAAATGAGTATCACTCAATTGGTTGTTGGCTATTTGTGCGGCATCGTGATTACTTCCATGTTTATTTGGGTTGGAGTAGCGCTGCATATGGCCTACACCAAGATGGATATGATGCTGGAACATTTGAAAAACTGCGCAGCCATTATGGTTCGCGCACCTCTCAGGCACGGTGGCCCATGGGGGAAATTGATGCTCGTAGGAGGGATCTCTGGGATTGTTACCTTCCCTGGCTTTTACCTGAAAAGGGGAGAACTAAGTTTGGACGACTTACAATCCCTCCCCTCACCCATAAAGCGAAAGCTGGCTATTTTACAATGGAGCGTATGGGGACTTTTGATTGCCATGGCATTACTTGTTGCGATCGGAGAGTCTGGCCTACTCTACTAAATCGCGCCAACAACACAATACCGTCGACAAAATAGCAAAAGCGACGTTTCCAAAAAATTACGAGAAACCAAGTGAAACTAAATACCACAGATAAGACCAATTGGTAATTGGTGGCATCGCCAGCTTTTCTCACCACCCCGAATACTACATAAAGCGCGGTGGTATCAACGCCGAGGATATAAATAATTTCCCCTCCCAGCTTAAACGCACACTGGCGTGCATTACATAATATCGGATGAGTACTTTTATTTGTAATGTTTGGAATTGGAGCAATAGCCGAACTTAACCTTATCTAAACGAACAGCAGATTTCATATAGCGTTCAGGCGCGATTGACAAGCGTCGAGAAAGGAGTGGGTTAATGACGAAGTCAGAAACAAAAACATGTAATAGCTGCCACAAACCCAATAATAATAAACCATCCGACTTCAAACACGGAAACTGTCTTCCGTGTCGGCAAAGGGCCCACCAACGCGCACCTCAGGATAAATTACCAATCAAGCTACAATCGGTATTAGTGCTTACACTTACCACTACAGCATTAGCTTTAATCGCAATATCGATCCGCACAATTTATTATCAACACATCGTATTCCCCTACTTCCAACGCGGCCAAACTCTCCGGCATGAGTTTACTAATCTGGAAGTAGCAATCCCCATAATGATCCTGCTTCTGCTCGCATCAGGATTATTGGCAACAGCTATAGTTACCGCCAATTACAACAAGCGCTTCAACTCAAAACCGTACAAAAAAAAATAATAATATACAGCTTCTGTATAGGCTGGCTTTTACATTGGCTCTCTATCTTTTTCGGCCAGATAATCACATGAATAATGAGCCATGCATATAGAGGTCGCTCCTTAAGCTTCTTAGAAAATCGACCTCATTACCTATGCGTTAATACAGCTCATCAAAACTCAATACGCACGTCGCCCTTCGGCACGCTGCAGCACGACAGGATGAACCCTTCGGCTTCGTCTTCCTCGGTAATCCCGCCGTTGTGCTCCATTTCGACTTCGCCACCCAACTTCAATACCTTGCACGTGCCGCAGATCCCCATCCCGCACGCTTTCGGTATCAACAGACCCAGTTTGGCCGCTGCCGCGTGAACGGTTTCACCCGGCGCGACACGAATGCTTTTGCCGGACGCCGTGAACTCCACCTGATGCAGGTCCGCCACGTCGATGTCCGGTGCGTCTGCGGCGATTTCGGCTTGCTCCACCGCATCGGCGCGGGCTTCCGGTGGGGTCGCGCCGAAGGATTCCTCGTGATAGCGCGACATGTCGAAGCCGATCGTTTCCAGCATGCGCTTGACCGCATTCATGTAAGGGGTCGGCCCGCAGCAGAAGACTTCCCGCTCAAGGAAGTCCGGCGCCATCAACTCAAGCATCTTCTGGTTCAGGTAACCGCGATAACCGGCCCACGGCTCACCCAGACCGTGCTTCTCGCAGATCAGGTGCAGGCTGAAGTTGTCGATCCGCGACGCCATGTGTTCCAGTTCGCGGTGGTAAATGATGTCTTTGGGCGAGCGGGCACTGTGGATAAACACCATGTCGACGTTGCCGTTGGTGTCGTAGAACCAGCGCGCCATGGACATGACTGGTGTGATGCCGACGCCGCCGCTGAGGTACAGCACTTTCGGCGCGGTGAAGTCCATGGCGTTGAACAACCCGACCGGCCCGTGCACCGCCAGCTCCTGGCCTTCATGCAGGGTGTCGTGCAGCCAGTTGGAGACCTTGCCGCCCGGTACGCGCTTGATGGTCACCGAAAAGCTGTAAGGCACCGAAGGCGAGCTGGAAATGGTGTACGAGCGCATGATCGGCACGCCGTCGATTTCCAGCTCCAGGGTGACGAACTGACCCGGCTTGAAGAAGAACAGGATCGGCTGGTCGGCCATAAAGCAGAAGGTGCGCACGTCCCAGGTTTCCTGGATGACTTTGACGCAACGGACGATGTGTCGACCATTGGCCCAGGTCTGGGTGGTTACCGGATTCAGGAAGCTGTTGGACATGCTGTTCTCCACCGCCGATGGTCGGCCTTATGTTGGCGATTCTGCGTATAGCGCGAACCACCCATTTACCTATCTGCGACATTCACATACTTATCGCGACCAGCCCCCAACTACCGGGGGTTTCGCGTCGGGAACAGATTGGGCCATGTCGCCCATGGATAAGGTTCCGGGCCGCGCCGGCCCCACACTCGCCCCATACCAATACACAATCCTTACACCTTGCGTAGTAACTCTGATTAGCCACTTTCGCCGGCCACACAGAATGGCCTTGAGGATCAAATCGATGGACGTCACCGCAAAAATCAGCTTGGGCGATCCGCTGGAACCCGCACGCAAGGCCACCGCGCAAATGCTGCAAGAGCGCGAGCGCACGTTCTCGCTGCCGCAGCCGTTTTACTCTGACGAGCGGCTGTTTGATATCGACATGCAGGAAATCTTCCACAAAGAGTGGTTGATCGCTGGCATGACCTGCGAGATCCCGACCAAGGGCAACTACCTGACCCTGCAAATCGGCAAGAACCCGATCATTGTGATTCGCGGCGCAGAAGGTGTGGTGCATGCGTTCCACAACGTCTGCCGCCACCGTGGTTCGCGCTTGTGCACCAGTGAAAAAGGCAAAGTCGCCAAGCTGGTTTGTCATTACCACCAGTGGACGTACGAGCTGGACGGCCGCCTGCTGTTCGCCGGCACCGAGATGGGCGCCGACTTCGACATGAAGCAGTACGGCCTCAAACCGGTGAACGTGAAAACCGCTGGCGGGTACATCTTTATCAGCCTGTCGGAGAACCCGCCGGCAATCGATGACTTCCTGTCGACGCTGAACCATTACATGGAACCGTACGACATGGAGAACACCAAGGTGGCGATCACCACCACCTTGATGGAAAAGGCCAACTGGAAACTGGTCCTGGAAAACAACCGCGAGTGCTACCACTGCAACGCGTCGCACCCGGAACTGCTGAAAACCCTGCTCGAATGGGACGACGTCACCGACCCCCGTGCCGACCAGGCGTTCAAGGACCACGTAGCCGCCTCCGCCGCCGCCTGGGAAGCCGAGAAGATTCCATACGCCCACGCCAGCTTCGGCCTGCGTAACCGCATCGTGCGCATGCCGCTGCTCAAGGGCACTGTGTCGATGACTTTGGACGGCAAACAGGGCTGCGCCAAACTCATGGGCCGCATCAAGAACCCGGACCTGGGCTCGATGCGCATCCTGCACTTGCCGCATTCGTGGAACCACTGCATGGGCGACCACATCATCGTCTTTACGGTGTGGCCGATCAGTGCGCAGGAAACCATGGTGACCACCAAGTGGATCGTGCACAAGGACGCGGTCGAAGGTGTGGACTACGACGTGGAGCGTATGCGTAAAGTCTGGGATGCGACCAACGACCAGGACCGTCGCCTGGCTGAAGAAAACCAGCGCGGGATCAACTCCACCGCCTACCAGCCTGGGCCTTATTCCAAGACCTATGAGTTTGGCGTGGTGAACTTTGTGGACTGGTACAGCGAGCGTCTGCTGAACAACCTTGGGGCTGAGCCTGCGCCGTACCTCAAAGGGGTTCCGGTTCAGGGTTAACAGCAAAAGCTTCGCGAGCAGGCTCGCTCCCACAGGGGATCGGTGGTGTTCACAAATGTTGTGAACGACTTCAATCCATGTGGGAGCGAGCCTGCTCGCGAAAGCGGCCTCCCATTCACCCGATCAGCTTGAAGACCACCGCACACTCCCATCCTCCCCAATAAACTCCTCGACAATGTTCTCCCCCACCAACCGCACCTTCACATAACCATTCAACACCCGTTCCGGATACGCCTCATCCCGCGCATTTTTAGCTTCCGACCACAACACCCGCGAATGCCCATCCAGTTCAATGGCATCGCCATACGGAATCGCTCCATGCCCGGCGCAACGCGCATGCAGCCCGCCTTGTGCGGCGTAGCAGATGCCATTGTGCAAATGCCCCCAATACCAGTAATCCGGCTCGCGCCCCAGCGCATCACACACCGGCTGATACAACGCCGTCTTGTTGTGCCCTGAGATATCGAACCCCTGATGATGACTCAGCACCATGATCTTCTTGCGCAAAGGCAAAGCTTTCATCCAGTCGATCTGCTGCTGGTTCAGTGTGCCGTCCATGTACAGATTGATCGCATCCGAGGCATAGGCCGTATCGAGCCCGACCACCAGCCAATCGTCGTTATACAACGCGAAATAACTGGTGCCCTGCTGCGTCGGAAAGCGCTTGGCCAATTCCTTGTAATAACCATGGGCGCCGCTGTACATCTCGTGATTGGAATTAAGGGTGAACGATCCGTGCTTGCCCATGGGCCAGCCGACCATGTCCACGTCTTCCTGGGAATGGGTGCCGGCGTAATACACGTCCCCCAGATGGATGGTGAAATCGGCCTGGGCCAACTGCATCTGATTGGCCACTGCCACCGCCGGGGCATGACTGTTAAACGGCCCGGTGCCCCAGTCGCCGGCGATCGCCAATACCACATCGCTGTCCATTCTCATCAGTGCCGGGTTGGTGGCGAACGGTGCGTGATGGCGCAGGTTTTCGATCCACTTCAGCAACGCCTCGCTCCATAGCAAGTCCAGCAACTCCCATTTGCGACAACCGAGCAGGCTGCCGTCCTTGAGCACCCGGGTTTGCAGCTCGTTTTCCGATTGCGGCAAAGGACTGGCGTTGCCGATGTGCAAGATCGACAAACCGTGGGACAACTCCCAGGGCACGCTCGGCTGATCGTCCGGCAGGTCGCCGTGCTTGAGCACGTATTGCGCCTGATCATGACCTCGTTGCAGCAACGCGACGATGGCCTGGAACTCCTCGGGCTCAAGCTCGCTGACCAGCTTCTTCCAGGACATTTCCATTCGGGTGAACAGCCCGTGCAGGCGCACCTTGACCTTGTCGTATTCATGTTCCCCATGAGCAACTAATGACATGTTGGCATTCCTCCATCCGTAGTGGGATCACAGGGTTTTCATGAACTCGATGAGCGCCCGTTTTATCGACGTCCGACAGCTGCGTGCCGTACAGGTGGCCGCTGTTGTGGTTACCAGGGCCGGGATCGCGAAGACCATGTTCATCACGATGCCTAGCCAGATGAAGCGTTGAAACCAGCGGATGTAGTTGTCCATATCATCCCTTTCCTTTGCATGACCCGCGAGGTGTGGCGCCTGGTAGATCGCCTTCGCGGGCAAGCCTCGCTCCTACAGGTTTTGCGTCGCTTTTGTAGGAGCGAGGCTTGCCCGCGAAGAATCCAACTCGGTCTACCGTCTAGCCCTGAGCGGTTTTCTCCAGGTGTTGCAGAATGATCGGATACACATCGACCACCGCGTCCTTGCCAAACATGCAATCGATATGGCCGTAACCCGGCACCACATGCCGGCTATAGCGCTCCGACCCATGGAGCTTGCACACGCGCTCGTAGGTCTTGAGTGTGCTTTCCGGCAGGTAGCACTGGTTGTCTGCACCACTGATGAAGCAGATCGGCATGCTCAGCCGATCGAAGTGCGGCATGTAGACGTCCTCGCCCTTGAAGTCCACCAGATGCCCTTTGCGCACGATCAGCGCCAGGTGCTCGAAGGTGTGCATGTTCGACTCGCCGAACAACTCGTGCAGGTTGTCGTGCAAGGTTTCGTTAAGGGTGTCGTGGCGGTACAGCGACGCGTACATGAAGGTAATGCGATGGCACACCGGGTTGGTGCAATAGCCCTGGGCTTCGATCCGGGCGTAGCCATTGAGGGCTTTGTCGTAGAGTTTGTTGAACCAGTTCTCCTTGTTGTCGGCGTAAGCGGTGAGGGATTTGATGCCGATCGCGTCGAGCATGCCCGGCAGATGCAAACCGGCCTTGAGCCCGGTCGCCGTGGCGACCACGGTATCCGCGGCAATCTGTGAGCAGACCACCGAACGTACACCCTGCAACCCGGCCAGCAATGACATGAAGAAGGTCGTCGCGCCGTAGCAATGCACCACGCATTGCACGTCAGCGGCCTGGGTCGCCTGGCGGATCTGCGCGATGGCAGCCTTGAAGTCGTACTGGGCGATCTGGTCACCGTTCCATTCTTGCTTGCTCGCCGGCAGCAGGATGCTCACCCGCAAGTCCAGCAGCCAGACGTCGTACTCGTGCTTGCACAGGTATTCCAGCAGGTTGGTCTGGATGGTGTCGGTGGAGAAAATAGTCGAGCCCACACCCAACCCATGAACCAGCATCACCGGCCCTTTACCGCCGCCCTGATAACGGGTGAGTCTCAACTCGACGCTGTCCTCAGTCTCGAAGAAATGCACCACCGGCGCTGGCGCATCCAGCGGCCGCTTCAACCGAGGTGGCGCGTCCGGGTTGAAGTAGATGTCGCCAGCAAACACCCCGCCT
>DQGF01000102.1:8632-10951 GCA_003525045.1 Pseudomonas sp.
AGCAAACACCCCGCCGTAACTCTCCCAGAGAATCCCGGCGAAGAACTTGCCGAAGCGCGCCAGGCCATCGATGCGCTCACGTTCGTTGCGGGCGTTGAGCACCTTCATGGTGGTGATTTGCTTGGCGAAATCGGTCGGATGGATGTGCATCACCCCGGTGCCAATGACCTCCCCATTCTTGTCTGACCCGCGATAAAGCGTCACGTAAAGGGTGCTGGTGTCGTGCCAGATATTCGGCAAACCGTGGTTCTCGGGCACGGTTTTGAAGGCGCTGAAGAAATAGTCGTTGCCGTCCTCGGCGGTCAGCTTCATGTCGTACTTCATGTGCCGCACGCCGGCCTGTTGCTGATACTGCTCGAACAGGTTGAACACACCGTTGCTGGCGGTCAGCGGCTGCGGCGACAGGCTCGGGGCGTTGACCGTGCCGACCAAGGTGGCCGCGTGCTCCGGTTCCTTGATCATGCGGTTGAGGTTGTTGGCGGTGATGGTCAGGGTGAAGTCGATCGGCGAATTGTCTGCCTCACCGCGCTTGGCCGCGGCTTCATACACTTTCAGGTCGGTACTTTGCGCCGGGGTAAAGGCCCGGGAGAAATAGCCTTTCATGGTTTCGGTGAACTGCACGCCGAGCGTCGCAGGCGCCACGTGTTTGCGCGGTGCCGAGGGCAGCGTGTAATCGATCTGCCAACCGCGATCAGCGGCCAACAGGCCCATGTTGCGTTCGCTCACGGCGGAAATGGTCAGCAGCGGGTTGACCGCTAAAGAGGTTGGAATCACCGCGCCGTCGGTCACGTACAAACTGGCATACACGTGCGTCCCGCTATTGCTGCTGAACACCTGGCCCTTGTGATTGACCACGCCCTGCCCCGCGTCCTCGCCCATGACACAACCGCCCAACGGGTGAACCGAAACGATGCTGTGCTTGAGCAGCCTGGTCCAGATCGGATTCTCGACCCAGATGCCGCCCAGCGCCTTGGTGCTCAGGTGCAGGCGCTCGTTGCCGATCTTGACGTTTTCCTGCTCGCCAACGCCCGGCCAGTCGATGCGCAGCTGATCTTTGCTGTCCAGCACCATGCGGCCCTTGCCGTTGTCGTGGCTCATGATCAGGTAGGTCTGCATGTTGTGCAGCGCGCCGTAGTACGGGCCACGCAGAAAGCTTTCGGCTTCGCGTTCCTTGTATTTCATCTTGGCGGTGAAGCTGTCATCGGTGGGTTTGCCGATCAACTCGGCGAACCCGGCCATGCTCGGCACCATCGGCCGGCCAAGGGCGCCGGGGATCGAGCCCTCTTCAATGACCATGCGGCTGCGCCAGTCGCCTTCGGTGCGCATGTCGATGACCGAGGTGATGCACGGGCCGACCGGGTGCAGTTCCTTGGCCGGATGCGCACCGAAGCCAATGCCGTTGATCGGTTGTTCGCAGTTGTGGCCGAAACCGAGGATGTCGCCGTTGCCGCTCATGTTCTCGCCGAGCCGAGCTGACATCGACAGACCTTTGTCACGGGAGCGCAGGAGGATTTCAGTAGAGCCCAGGGTGCCGGCGGAGACGACCACTATGTCGGCTTTGACGAACAGCGTCGGCGCCGAGAACTTCTCGCGACCGCTGTCCAGGTACTGGAAGTGCACGATCCAGCCATCGCCGGCGCGCTCCAGATGCCGCACCTCGGCCTGGCAGAAAATCTCCGCGCCGTGGTTCCAGGCGTCCGGCAGGTAGTTCATCAGCGTGGTGTTCTTGGCCTTGTTGTTACAGCCCGAAACGCAGTCGCCGCAATGGTTGCAAGGTAGTTGCTCGACGCCGACGTGGTTGAGGTTGTTCGGCAGTTTGTCGAAGGTCACGTTGATCGGCGGCCGGTAGAAGTGTGCGCCTTGCTTGAGGTAGTCCGCCGACTTGCGGTTGGCTTCGAGTTTCGCCAGCACCGGTGCCGCGCTCGGGTAGGGATTGGGCTTGAGCATTTCCCGAGCCCGGGCGTAACCGTCCTTGAGCAGCGTGTCGCGATGCTCACGCACCGCCATCGGCCAGCGCGGATCGTCGAACACACCGGGCTCCGGTTCCAGGGCGACGTTGGCGTTGATCAGCGACGTCCCGCCCAGGCCGCAACCGACCACCACGTTCTGTTGGGCGTTGACGTGCAGATCGAACAACCCGGTGCGCGAGCCGATGTGGCCGTCCGGGTCATGCACCTGCAATTCTTCGGTGGCGGCCAACATCGTGTTGGGGTACTCGCCGGGCTGCATTTCGCGACCCCGCTCCAGCAGACAGACCCGCTTGCCGGCGCGCGACAGGCGCGAGGCGGCAATCCCGCCGCCATAACCGGAGCCGATGAC
>DQGF01000284.1:0-191 GCA_003525045.1 Pseudomonas sp.
GCAAGCCCGCTCCCACATGATGCCCAGCCCCGTCGGGTCGTCGACTATGGTGCCGTCGATGTCCACCTTGACTAGGTTGGAGGCGCTTATTTCGTCGAACAACAGTCCAGAGGCATCAGGAAATGCTCGTCCAGCCCCGGCACCCGTGCGGAAAAATGCGTGTAGATGTGGTCAGTCCATTTGAACAGGGC
>DQGF01000284.1:516-15724 GCA_003525045.1 Pseudomonas sp.
AGAACAGGGCCGCCAGCCGATAGGCCGCGGCCAGTTTGACACGCACTTCCCATTCTTCCGGGGTGACGCGCTGGCGAACATTTTTCGAGACGCTGGATAACGGACTGAGGCTGCTCATGGCAAAACTTGCTGGATGGCCTTAAGGTCCCCAGCAAGCCTATGGCACGGCAAAAAAATAATAAAAAGCACATTTTAATCCAGGCTAATTATCATTTTTTTTATTATATGGCAGCCCGCTCATCACGCCGCACTCTTGATCTTCTGCAGCGATCCGGCGACCAGTTTGCCAAAAGCGTCGACCGGCCCTTGCAGGTTGCCAAGGAAATGCGGATAGATCAGCCACAGGTCCATCACCGGTTTGAAATCCTTGAGCGGCATGACCGCCAGCTGATCGAAATGCGCGCTGCGCTCGAGCAACGGGCGCGGTACCAAGCCCAGCCCCAGACCGTCGGCAACCAGGCCCAATTGCAATTCGGTGCCAAAGGTTTCCAGGTTGACCCGCAGGGCCAGGCCCTGGTCCGACAGGGTGCGTTGCAAGCCGGCGCGGAAACCGCAGCCATCGGGGTTGAGAATCCAGCCACTCTGGTAGACGTCAGCGAGTTTGCAGGGACGCTTGGGCAATTGAGCCTTGGCGCACACCACCACCAGCTCCATCTTGCCGATCGACTCGCCGACAATGTTGTCCGGGAAAATCTTGCCCGCCGGGAACAGCGCCGCGGCCGCATCCAGCTCCCCGCGCTCGATCTTGCCCACCAGTTGACTACCCCAGCCCGTGACCACCTGGGCCCGCAAGTCGGGGTATTCGATGCGCAGATGCTTGAGTGCGTCGAGCAGCACCACATCCCCGATGGTTTGCGGAACGCCCAGGCGCAACAGCCCGGTGGGCGGCGCATCGGTGGCCACCAGTTCGCGCAGCGCATCCATTTCCCGCAGGATCAAGCGGCACTGCTCATATACCCGGGTGCCGATCAGCGTGGGCTTGAGTGGCTTGGTGTTGCGGTCGAACAGCTCCACGCCCAACGCCTGCTCAAAGTTCTGCACGCGCCGCGTGATGGCCGGCTGGGTCAGTTGCAACGACTCGGCGGCATGGCTGATGGACTGGCAGCGAATCACTTCGACAAAGGCGTCGATATCATCAATTTTCATTTGGCCCGCACATAGAGAACAGTCAATAAGATGTCTGAAAAGCATAGTTCTATTGTTGGAATCTGGATAGTCCACCGTAATCCAGAGCCCCGCTCAATAGCGTCTTACGCTATGAAGACGGGCTGTTAATTCCTTTCAGCTATAACCTAATCATTAAACAATCGCATATTAATCTAAAACATTATGCTTAAATCAAAAGGTCAACTTTCAGAACGAACAATGGAAATCGCCATGACCCAGGCCCGACACCCGGAGAGACTCAGAGCATTCATAGGCGCCCTGGCGGAATTGATCGACGGCAATCCCCGCGAGGGCGATCTGTTGCACCGCGGCGGCAAGCTGCTCGCCCAACTGGTCAGCCATGACGACTGGTTGCCAGAAGATTTCGCCCGGCCAGACCCGGAGCGCTATCAACAGTACCTGCTGCATGCCGATTCACGGCAGCGTTTCAGTATCGTCAGTTTTGTCTGGGGCCCGGGGCAACGTACGCCGATCCATGATCATCGGGTCTGGGGCCTGATCGGCATGTTGCGCGGCGCGGAGTACTCGCAAGGGTTCGCACGCAACCCAGACGGCAGCCTGGTGCCCGAGGGCAGGCGGATACAGCTGGCGCCGGGTCAGGTCGAGGCCGTGTCGCCGAAGATTGGCGACATTCATCAAGTCAGCAATGCCTTTGATGATCAGGTTTCCATCAGCATTCATGTCTATGGCGCCAACATCGGCGCCGTGCGCCGCGCGGTGTATCAGCCCGATGGCAGCGAGAAATTGTTTATCTCCGGTTATTCCAACGCCTTTCTCCCCAATATCTGGGATTTGTCCAAAGAGAGCCAAGCCCTATGAGCATTGCACCTACCCGCTCCTTCGCCGAGATTCGCCAGGCACTGCTGAACCGTGAAGAACTGGCATTGGTGGATGTGCGCGAAGAAGCGCCCTTCGCTGAAACGCATCCGCTGTTCGCCGCCAACATTCCACTGTCCAAGCTTGAGCTTGAGGTGTACGCGCGGATTCCCCGGCGCGATACCCAGGTGACCGTGTACGACAATGGTGAAGGCCTGGCGAGCATCGCCGCACAGCGCTTGCAGGAGCTTGGCTACGTTAATGTCAGCCTGTTGGAAGGTGGCCTCGACGGTTGGCGTCGCGCCGGTGGCGAGCTGTTCATTGACGTCAATGTGCCGAGCAAGGCTTTTGGCGAACTGGTCGAAAGCCAGCGCCACACACCGTCCCTGGCGGCGGAAGAGGTTCAGGCGCTGCTCGACAGCGAGGCCGACGTGGTGGTGCTCGATGCCCGGCGTTTCGACGAATACCAGACCATGAGCATTCCCACCGGCATCAGCGTACCGGGAGCGGAACTGGTGTTGCGCGCCCGGGAGTTGGCACCGGACCCGGCGACGCGAATCATCGTCAACTGTGCCGGGCGCACACGCAGCATCATCGGCACACAGTCCCTGATCAACTCCGGTATCGCCAACCCGGTGTCAGCTTTGCGCAACGGCACCATCGGCTGGACCCTGGCCGGTCAGACATTGCAGCACGGCCAGTCGCGCCGCTTCGCCCCGACCAGCGAAGAACATCGACAAATCGCGGCCAGCGATGCCCGCCGCGTCGCCGATATAGCCCTGGTAGGCCGCGCGACCTTGGCTGACCTGCAACGCTGGCAACAGGAGCCGACTCGCAGCACTTACCTGTTCGATGTGCGGACGCCGGAAGAATTCGAAGCCGGCCACCTGCCCTCGGCCCGCTCGACACCGGGCGGCCAATTGGTGCAGGAAACCGACCACTTCGCCAGTGTGCGCGGCGCGCGCCTGGTGCTGGTCGACGACGATGGCGTACGCGCCAACATGTCGGCGTCCTGGCTCGCGCAACTGGGCTGGGAAGTGCATGTGCTGGATGACCTGCAGCCGGCGCACTTCAGCGAAAAAGGTGCCTGGCAGGCCCCGGTCCCCGCACCACGGCAGGCCGAGGAAATCAGCCCCGAGACCCTGGCCGGTTGGCTGACCCATGGCGACACCGCCGTGCTGGATTTCACCAGCAGCGCCAACTACGTCAAACGCCATATCCCTGGCGCCTGGTGGGTCCTGCGTGGGCAACTGCGTGAAGCCCTGGCGAAGGTGCCGACGGCGCAACGCTACGTGCTGACCTGCGGCAGTAGCCAACTGGCACGCCTGGCGGTCGCCGAGGTCGAGGCGCTGACCGGCCAAGCGGTGTTTCTGCTGCGTGGCGGCACCGCCAGCTGGATCGCTGAACAACGGCCACTGGAGGAAGGCGAGACTCACTTGGCCTCGCCGCGCATCGACCGTTATCGCCGCCCTTATGAAGGCACCGATAACCCGCGCGAAGCCATGCAGGCCTATCTGGACTGGGAGTTCGGGCTGGTGGACCAGCTGGCCCGGGACGGCACCCATGGCTTTTTCGTAATTTAGTAATCCGCGCCCCTGTGCCCTGGCGGGTAACAGGGGCTGCTTCTGAAAACATCCGACCCCTCTCCAGGCGGAGGCTGAACCCATAACCGAGAGGATTTACATCATGTCCGCTGTCTTGCACGACTCCCCTTCACATACCACCGAAACACTGCAGGTCACCCGTCTGGAACCCACCATCGGCGCGGAAATCGCCGGCATCGATCTGCGCCAGCCGCTGACCTCAGCGCTGCGCGATGAACTGCGCGGTTTGCTGCTCGAACATAAAGTTATTTTCTTCCGCGACCAGGCCATCAACACCGAACAGCAGATAGCCTTCGCTCGCGAATTCGGTGAGCTCTATGTTCATCCCACCACCCAGCAGAACGACCCGACCCAACCTCAAGCGCATCTGATTCAAGCCCAGGACGAACGCAAACTGTACGGCCCGAGGACCAGCGGCCGTTGGCACACCGATACCAGCTGGCTGTTGCAGCCCACCCTCGGCGCCGTCTTGCGCGCGGTCGACTTACCTCCGGTCGGCGGCGATACCCTGTGGGCCGACACTGCCGCGGTCTATCGCGCCTTGCCCGACGAGTTGCGCGAAGAAATCGATGAGCTGCATGTGGTGCACGACTTCAAGTCGGCGCTGGACAAGGTCGGCTACGCCTACCCGATTCTGGCCCACCCGCTGGTGCGCACCCATCCGGAAACCGGCGAGGACGGCCTGTTCATCAACTTCTCGCAAAACCCTTCGGTGATCGGCTGGACGCCGGAGAAGAGCAAGCAACTGATCAATCGCCTGCTGCTGGAGTTCAACAAACCCGAACACCAGGTGCGCTTCAAGTGGCGGGAAAACTCGGTGGCGTTCTGGGACAACCGGTCGACCCTGCACTATCCGGTGTACAACTACGGCGATTACCCGCGCCGCATGGAACGGGTGCTGATCGCTTATGACGACATACCCCATCGGGTAAGACGCGCCAACGCGGCCTGACCCTCGCGTCACCCTAATACCAGCCTGTTAAGAGATGTATCGAACGGCCAGTGACTGTGGCGAGGGAGCTTGCTCCCGCTCGGGTGCGCAGCAGCCGTCGCTTTTGGGACGGCTTCGCCGTCCAGCGGGAGCAAGCTCCCTCGCCACAGGTTCAGTATCACGCTTAACAGGTTGGCGTTCCTGGCAACCCCTGCTATTCGCGAACCCTCGCGAAGGGGTTCGCCTGTGCGTGCAATCTTCCAGGAAATCGCGTCATGAGCTCATTCAGCAGCCGCAAGAAATTCGATTATTACGCCGCCGCCACCCTTAGCCTGCTGGCCGCGAGCATCCAGGCTCATGCAGAGACCGCCGAGCCGGACAAGACCCTGAGCACAGTGGTGGTGACCGGCAACCGCGGCAGCCAGCCACGCACCATCACCGACAGCCCCTCGCCGATCGATGTGATCAGCGCCGAGCAATTGCAAGCCAGCGGCAAGGTCGGCCTCAAGGAACTGCTTGCGCGCCTGCTGCCCTCCTTCAACCTGCCGGCGATCAATGGCGGCGGCACCTCCTGGTCGGTGCGCGGGGTGACCATGCGTGGCCTGTCCGGGGATCAGGTGCTGGTGCTGGTCAACGGCAAGCGGCGGCACAACACGGCGCTGATCAACAACCTGGCCCGTATCGGCACGGCGGCGGTTCCGGTCAACCTCGACCTGATTCCGGTCTCGGCGATCGATCACATCGAGGTGCTGCGAGACGGCGCCTCCGCACAATATGGTTCGGATGCCATCGCCGGGGTGATCAACATCATCCTCAAGGAAAACGACAGCGGCGGCAGCGCCGAAACCTCGTTCGGACGCTACGGCAGTGGCGACGGCGACACCGTGCACCAGACGATCAACTACGGCCTGGCGTTGCCCAACGACGGCTTCGCCAACCTGGCGCTGGACAGCAAGGAACAGGAACCCTTTGACCGCACTGGCAGTGCCACGGGCAACCTTTACTCGTTGCCCGGCTTCCCCGACAGCCGCGACCAGACCGTCAATCGTCACGGTTGGAACCCCAGTTACGGGCTGGGCCGGGAAAAGGTCACCAACGCCAGCTACAACCTCGAACTGCCGATCCAGGATGATCTGACGTTCTATTCCTTTTCCACCGCCAGCTACATGGAAACCACCAAAGTCACGGGCAACTATCGGCCCAACGATATTTATTCCCTGGCCGGCGATCCGAACACCCCCTACCCCGATGGCGTCCACGCCCAGCGGCGTAATCGCACCATCGATTTTCAGGTCGCGGGGGGATTCAAAGGCGAGGTCGGCGGCTGGAACTATGACGCCAGTTCGACCTGGGGCGAGGACGACTCGACGCTCAATGCCAGCAATACCCTCAACCCATCGTGGGGACCGACCAGCCCCACCTCGTTCCACCTGGCCTCGCAGATTTTCGATCAGTGGACCAACAACCTCGACTTCAGTCGCGGCTTCGACATTGGCCTGAAAAACCCGCTGCAAACCGCCTTCGGCTTCGAGTACCGCTGGGAGAAATACCAGATCGAACCCGGCGACTTCGCCTCCTATACCCCCGGTAACTACGTCATCCCCAGCGGGCCGTTTGCCGGCAGGACACCGCTGCCCGGCCTCGCCTCCTATAACGGCACCAGCCCCGCCGATGCCGGGGAAATCAGTCGCAGCAACGTCGCCAGCTATGTCGATCTGGGCCTGGATGTGACGGATAAATGGTATGTCGGCGTGGCGGCTCGCTACGAGCGCTACACCCAGGACATCGGCAGCACCTGGAGCGGCAAGTTTTCCACCCGCTACAAAATCACCGACGCCTTCGCCCTGCGCGGCACGATCAATAACGGCTTTCGCGCACCGTCCCTGGCGCAAACCATTTATGCCTCCTCGACCTTCACCTCCGGTGGCGTGGTCAACGGCCAGCAGGTCTCGGTACCGGTCAAGGTCCTGCCGGTGGACACCACCGAGGCCCAGGCCCTGGGCGCGGAAAAGCTCAAGCCTGAAAAGTCCTTGAACTACAGCTTCGGTTTCAGCTACGAGCCCACGCAAAACTATCGCCTGACCACCGACCTGTATCAGATCGGCATCCGCGACCGCATCGTCTCCACCAGCCTGCTGGGCGGCCCGGAGGTCTCGCAAATCCTCGTCGCCAACGGCTTGTCCCCCGGCCTGTTTGCCCAGTACTACACCAACGCGGTCGACACCCGCACCCGCGGCATCGACATCGTCAACGAGTACCGCCAGCAGCTGGACGAGTATGGGCAGATCCGCTGGAGCGCGGCCTATAACTGGAACCAGACCAAGATCGAGAAACTCCAGGACAACCCGGCACAACTCAGCAGCCTGGGTTCGGGCTACCAGCTGTTCGACCGACGCCTGCAAAAGGACCTGACCGTCGCCACGCCGCAATCGAAACTGATCCTGGCGGCGAACTGGAAAGTCACCGACTACAACCTGAACCTGGCCGTCACCCGCTTCGGCAGTTACATCGAGGGCGACAACAACCCGGTGAACGACCGCAAATTCAGCGCCAAGTGGATTACCGACCTGGACGTGGCCTACGACCTGAGCAAACACCTGACGGTGGCGCTGGGGGCCAACAATCTGTTCAACGTGTACCCGGACAAGAACGGCATACAGGATTGGGCCGGTGGCTACAAATACGGCCAGTTCTCGCCGTTCGGTTTTGGTGGGGCCTATTACTACACGCGGCTGGCATACAACTTCTAACCGTATAGGACACTGCCTCGGACAACCATAAACCGCAGATCTGTAGGAGCGAGGCTTGCCCGCGAAGCAGACTTTGCGGTTTTTCAGGCATGGCGCGTCATCGTTCTTCGCGGGCCTGCTCACGAAAGCGGTTTCACATTCACCATTGATGGTGGCTGACACGCCGCCTTCGCGAGCAAGCTCGCTCCTACAAGGGATCTGCGTCGTTGACGGGGTCGGAACATATTGGCTGACACGACGCCTTCGCGAGCAGGCTCGCTCCCACAGGTTCTGCGCTGGCGCTGCCGTTTTCGATCGTTCCCCTGCATGGGAATGCAGCCCGGGACGCTCCGCGTCGCATCAAGAGCCGAACGCAGAGCGTCCGTTAAAGCTTTCCAGGCGAGCGTGGGAACAATCAGCGCCGGCACCAAATGCATTTATTTAATATTATACAATCCGATAATCAGCTTACTTAATAATTAGCATATAACCAGAAAGACTTTCCCAACCGCTTTTTATAGAGATAACGTCAACCACAGACCGACCCCTTCTCCAGGCGGAGGTAACACGAAGCGCAACAACCTGCCTGGAGTTTCCCATGTCATTAAAACCCCTGTTGTTGAGCCTGTTCTGCACCCTGGGCTGCACCGCATTCAGCCACGCTGCCGACCTTCAACCCTTGCTGGTAGCCAATCAGAAGTCCTCGATCAAGGTGCTGCTGGAGGTGTCCGGCGAGCTGAAGGATGTACCCTACGACATCCAGTTCTCCGAGTTTCCGGCCGCCGCGCCTTTGGGTGAAGCGCTGAATGCCGGCGCCGTGGATATCGGCGCCCTGGGCGATGCGCCTTACGTGTTCGCCCTCGGCGCCGGTGCACCGATCAAGGTGGTCAGCATCGTGCACGCCGAGGGTCGCTACACCACCGCGATCCTCGCACCCAAGGATTCGCCGCTGAACAATCCCGTCGACCTCAAGGGCAAGAAGATCGTCACCACCCGCGGCTCCATCGGCCACTTCCTGGCGATCAAGGCCTTGCGCAGCGTCGGCCTGAGCACCCACGACGTGCAGTTCATCTACTTGCTGCCGAGCGAGTCGCGAATCCTGCTGGACAACGGCAGTGCCGACGCCTGGTCGACCTGGGACCCGTATACCACCATTTCCACCACGCAAAGTCAGGCCAAGGTGCTGGTCAGCGGCAGCCATTTGCTGACCAACCACTTGTACCTGGCCGCCACCAGCCAGGCCATCGCCGGCAAACGCCAGCAACTCGAAGATTTCGTCGCCCGGGTCGATCGCGCCTACCGCTGGACCAACACCCACCCCGAGGAATATGCCGCCGCCCAGGCGCGCGTGACCGGCTTGCCGCTGGCGGTGCATGTCGCCGTGGCCAAAGGCACTCACATGGAACCCGTGGAGATTGACGACAAGGTCATCAGCGGCCTGCAGACCACCGCGGACATCTATCAGGAAGAAGGCATTCTCGGCAAACGCATCGACGTCTCCCAAGGCTTCGACAAGAGCTTCAACGCCAAGCGCGCCCAACTTAACCAGGCATCCCGCTAACGATGCGACTGATCCAGGAGTAGAACCATGAGCAAACAACGCCAACTCAAACTCGGTGCGATGGTCCATGGCGTCGGCCATGGCTGGGGCGAATGGCGCCATCCGCAGGCCCTGGCCAACGCCAGCGTCAACTTCGATTTCTACAAGCAACAGGCGCAACTGGCCGAAGCGGCGAAGTTCGACTTCGTATTTATCGCCGACAGCCTGCACATCCATGAGAAGTCCAGCCCGCACTACCTCAATCGCTTCGAGCCGCTGACCATCCTCTCGGCCCTGGCCGCCACCACGCATCACATTGGCCTGGTGGCGACCGTCACCGTCAGCTACACCGAACCCTTCCAGGTCGCGCGCCAGTTTGCTTCCCTGGACCACATCAGCGGCGGTCGCGCCGGCTGGAACGTGGTCACCTCCTGGCTCAGCGGCACCGCCGACAACTTCGGCAAAGCCGAGCACCCGCCCCATGCCGTGCGCTACCGCATTGCCAAGGAACACGTGGCGGTGGTCAAGGGCTTGTGGGATTCCTGGGAAGACGATGCCTTCGCCTACGACAAGCAAAGCGGTGAGTTTTTCACCCCTGGCAAACTGCATGCGCTGGAGCACAAAGGTGAGTTCTTCTCGGTAAAAGGCCCGCTGAATATCGCCCGTTCACAGCAAGGTCAGCCGGTGATTTTCCAGGCCGGTACCTCCGAGGCGGGACGCAATTTTGCCGCCGAAAACTCCGACGCAATTTTCGTCAGCCCGGAGACCTTCGACGAAGCCCGCGCCTACTACCAGGACCTGAAACAACGGGCCAGCGGCTTCGGCCGGGATGCCCGCAAGCTGGCGATCCTGCCGGGCATCCGCCCGATCGTCGGCCGCGATGAAGCGGAAGTGGAAAGCCGCTATCGGCAAGCCGTGGAACTGGTGACCATCGAGGATGCAATTGTCGCCCTCGGCCGCCCGTTCAATGATCATGACTTCAGCCAGTACCCACTGGATGCACCGTTCCCCGAGCTGGGTGACCTGGGTTCCAACAGCCAGAAGGGCGGATCGGACCGGATCAAGCAGCTTGCTCGGGAGGGAGGCCTGACCTTGCGCGAAGTCGCCCTGCGCTTCTCCCGCCCACGACGCGATTTCGTCGGCACGCCCGAACAGGTGGCCGATGCCCTGCAGACCTGGTTTGAACAAGGCGCTGCGGACGGTTTCATCATCAACTCATTGCTGCCCGATGGCCTGCAATATTTCACCGAACTGGTGGTGCCGGTGCTGCAACAGCGCGGGCTGTTTCGCGACGAGTACAGCGGCACGACCCTGCGCGAAAACCTCGGTCTGGAAGTACCCGCCAACCGTCACGCCACCCTCCAGGTTCAAGAGAACAGCGAGGCATTGGCATGAGCGAATCCCTCAACCACTTGTTGGCGAACCTGCATGCTGAACGTCTGGTGACCTGGGAGCCGGCGGCCCTGCAAGTCAATATCGATCAGCGTCAGCGCCTGGTGAATGAAGCCCGGGTCGACGACTTCGTCAAGGCCGGTGACTCGCTTGAGCCCTTCACCTTGTTGAAGGTCGAAGGTGGCAGCCTGAGCCGCGACGAGTTGCTCGCCAACGGTCCCGCGGTGCTGATTTTCTTCCGCTTCGCCGGCTGCCCGGCCTGCAACATTGCCCTGCCCTATTACCAGCGCCGGCTCTATCCGCAACTGCAGGCGCTGGGTGTGCCGCTGGTGGCGGTCAGCCCGCAAGTGCCGCAGAAGCTGGTGGAGATCAAGACCCGTCACCACCTGGAACTGCAAGTAGCCAGCGACCCGGACAATAGCCTCGGCCGGCGCCTGGGCATTCTCTACAGCTTCGATGAAGCCTCGCGCAAAGCGGCACTGGCCAAGGGCAAGGGCATCGGCGAAACCACCGGCACCGGCACCTGGGAATTGCCGCAGCCGACTGTGGTGGTCATCGCCAAGGACGGCACGGTGGCCTTCGCCGAAGTCAGCCCGGACTGGCTGTTGCGCACCGAAGCCGACCCGGTGTTACGCGCGGTCGAACAGCTGCTCGGGCAAACACCCTTGCGACTCGCCATCTGTGGGTAATCTACGGCGTGTTTATCCAGCTGGCGAAATTCCGCTTGCCCCCGTTGGGTCGCGAAGCGGCCCCTTACCTTTTCCCGCCTGACCGAGTCGCCTGGTTTTACGACTGCTTCGCAGCCGAACGGGGGCAAGCCCCCTCGCCACAAAGTGTGAGGCTCGCCACAGTTGATCGGATTGAAACAGATACCGGCTCTCACCCTTTTTTGATCGAGTGAATCCACCATGAGTCTTTCTTCTCAACATTCCCCACCACTGCGATCCGTCGAAGTGGCCAATTTCGAAGCACTGCTCGAACGCATTGGCGCGCAACTGACCGCCACAGCTCATCTGTATGACGAGAGCGGCGCCTTCCCCCACGACAACTTCAAGCTGTTACACGAACATGGCCTGGTCGCGTTGACCGTACCCAAAGCCCTGGGCGGTAGCGGCGCGAACCTCGCGCAGGCGCGCAAGGCCATCAGCGCCATCGCCAAGGGCGAGCCCTCGACGGCGTTGATCCTGGTGATGCAATACCTGCAGCACTCACGCCTGCAAGACAGTCGAAGCTGGCCGGACGCGCTGCGCCAGCAGGTGGCCCGGGACGCCGTCGAGAATGGCGCGCTGATCAACGCCTTGCGCGTCGAACCCGACCTCGGCACCCCGGCCCGGGGCGGTCTGCCGGCGACCATCGCCCGGCGCACCGCGGCGGGCTGGCGCATCAGTGGGCGGAAAATCTACTCCACTGGCAGCCATGGCCTGACCTGGCTCAGCGTCTGGGCGCGCAGCAACGACGAAGATCCGCTGGTCGGTGCCTGGCTGGTGCACAAGGACACGCCGGGCATCAGCATCATTGAAGACTGGGACCATCTGGGCATGCGCGCCACCTGCAGCCATGAGGTGGTGTTCGACAACGTGCTGGTACCGCTGGACCATGCGGTCAGCGTCAGCCGCTGGAGCGCCCCGCAACCGGAGCTTGATGGTGATGGGTTTCTATGGATGTCGGTGTTGCTGTCATCGGTCTACGACGGGGTCGCCCAGGCGGCCCGCGACTGGCTGGTGGGCTGGCTGGAAACACGCAAGCCGTCCAACCTCGGTGCGACGTTATCGACCCTGCCACGCTTTCAGGAAACCGTTGGCCACATTGACACCCTGCTGTTCGCCAACCGCAGCCTGCTCGACTCCGCCGCAGAGGGCCACACCCCGGCCAGTCACGCGGCGCAACTGAAATACCTGGTCACCGGCAACGCCATCCGCGCCGTCGAGCTGGCCATCGAGGCCTCCGGCAATCCGGGCCTGTCACGCAACAATCCGCTGCAACGGCATTACCGCGATGTGCTGTGCAGTCGGGTCCACACTCCGCAAAACGACGCCGTTCTGCAAGGTGTCGGCAAAGCGGTCTTCGCCCAGCGCCAGCCCAAGGAACGCCTATGAGCCAGCTCGTCATCGCCAGCCAGCTGGATGAAGACTTCAACGAAGAGGTAGAAGGCGTGGAAGCGGCGCGAGCGAAATTGCCGACAGTTTCCTGGCCAATCTGGAGCGCTACCTCAATGGCCCGGCGCTGGAGAATCGGGCGAACGTGCAGCGCGGGTATTGATCCCGAGTCATCCCTTCCACCGTCATCGCGGCATAGGTATCTACACACCTTTTAGGGGCTGCCAAATACTGTGGCGAGGGAGCTGCTCCCGCTGGGTCGCGCAGCGGCCCCAATAGGGCCTGCGGTCTTTCAGAAAAAGCTCGGCGACCTGTTTCAGGGCTGCTACGCAGCCCAGCGGGAGCAGCTCCCTCGCCACAAGTTCGGTGTGTACTGCGACGAGATGTGTAAATACCTATGCCCATCGCGGGCAAGTCGGATCGTCGCACCGCCGCTCCCACAGGTTATTTGCCACTGGACATACACCCGGTGCGACTCGTCAAGCCATCAACGGTGGTTCGAACGCCGTGACCGGTGGCAACGCTTGATCCCACTTCACAATGTCCACCGAAGCGGTTTGTGCCGAACAGCCCTGGGACAGACTCGACGAGCCGATATCGGCCGTAATCATGTTCGGGTTGCCATGTTTTTCCAGGCTGTTTCGCTCGCCATGAACCAGCGGATCGAACCAGGCTCCGGTGGCGATTTGCACCACACCGGGGCGGATCCCGTCCGATACAATTACCCCGGCCAGAAAGGCGCCGCGCTCGTTGAACACCTTGACCACGTCGCCCTCGACAAGGCCCCGATCACGCGCGTCCACGGGGTTGAGGGTCAGCGGTTCACGCTGCCGGATCTTCGAGGAACGGCTGTAAGCGCCGTGATCGTATTGACTGTGCAGGCGGGTTTTCGGTTGGTTCGACAGCAGGTGCAGCGGGAAACGGGCCAGCGGCTTGTCCAGCCACACCGGATGACCGGGGCAATCGGCATAACCAAAGCTGGCGATGCGTTCGGAAAAGATTTCGATCCGTCCCGAAGGCGTCGGCAGCGGATTCGCGTCCGGATCTTCGCGGAAGGCTTTGAGCAGGACGGTATCGGTGTCGGGGTAGGCGATTTCGAACAGGCCGTCGCGCCAGAAGCTGTCGTAGTCCGGCAGTTCGATCCCGTGTTCCTGCGCCCTGCCCCGTGACGCGTCATAGGTAAAGCGCAGCCAGGCTTCAGCGTCGCGACCTTCGGTGAAGGCGTCGCTGAAACCCAGGCGCTTGGAGATATCCGCCAGGATCGAATAATCATCCCGGGATTCACCCACCGGCTCGATCGCCTTGTGCATCGCGATCATGAAACGGTCCGAGGCGGAGCTGCCGATATCGTTGCGCTCCAGGGCCGTCGTGGCCGGTAACACGATGTCCGAGTACTTGGCCTGGGCGGTCCAGAACTGCTCATGAACGACGATGGTTTCCGGCCGCTTCCAGGCCTCCAGTAGACGGTTGAGATCCTGATGGTGATGGAAGATATTGCCCCCGGCCCAATAGACCAGGCGGATGTCCGGGTAGTGCAGCTGCTTGCCGTTATAGTCGAAGGGCGCGCCCGGGTTGAGCAGCATGTCGGTGACCCGCGCCACCGGGATGAAATCCTTGACCGGATTGACCCCTTGGGAAAAGCGCGGCCCGGAAAACGCCTTGCGACCGCTGCCGGTGTTGTTCATGCAGCCATAACCCAGGCCGAAGCCACCACCGGGCAGGCCGATCTGCCCGAGCAGCGCGGCCAGGGTCACGGTCATCCAGAACGGCTGCTCGCCGTGCAGCGAACGCTGCAGGGAATAAGCGATATTGATCATGGTCCGCTGGCTGGCCATCCGCCGCGCCAGTTCAGTGATTTGCTGCGCCGGAATGTCTGTCAGTGCCTGCGCCCACTGCGAGTCTTTTGGCTGGCCGTCGAACTGACCGAGCAGGTATTCGCGAAACTGCTCAAAGCCGACCGTATAGCGCTGAACGAAGTCCTCGTTGTGCAAGCCTTCGCTGACCAGTACGTAGGACAACGCCATCATCAGCGCGGTATCACTGCCGGGGCGAACCGGCAGCCATTGAATGTTTTTCGGCCCGGTCAGGTCGTCGCGCAAGGGACTGACGTTGACGAACTGCACGCCAGCCTCGGACATCTCTTCCAGCGCACTGGACAACAGATGCTCACTGGCACCACCGGGGCTGGTCTGGGCGTTTTTCGCCGGAAGGCCACCGAAGGCGACGAACAGCTCGCAATGCTGCGCCAGGTTTTTCCATGAGGTATGCGCCGCCAGCAGCCAGTCCATGTTGCCGACGATGTGCGGCATCAACACTCGGCCCGCGCCCAGGCTATAGCTGTCCATGCTAAACACATAGCCGCCGAACAGATTGAGGAAACGGTGCAACTGACTTTGCGCATGGTGGAAACGCCCGGCGCTGCCCCAGCCGTAGCTACCGCCGAAAATGGCCCGGTTGCCATGCTCGGCCTTGACCCGTTTCAGCTCCCCGGCGACCAGGTCCAGGGCGACCTCCCACGACACTTCGACAAAGGGCTCCTGGCCACGCAACTCAGGGTGGGAGCCGGGCTCTGCGAGATAACTGCGGCGCACCGCCGGCCGCAGGATCCGCGTCGGCGATGTGATGGCCTCGGGAATGGACGCACCGATCGGCGACGGATCCGGGTCCCATTCCGCCGGGACCATCGCTTCCAGCTTTCCGTCGACGACCTGCGGGCGGTAGGCCCCCCAATGCATGGAAGTAAAGCTCATGGTGTGATGGATTCCTTATGGAAGGTGGGGTCCTTTGTGGGAGCGAGCAGGCTCGCTCCCACATTGGCTCGGTGTCAGGCGCAAATCTCCCAGACACCAGCCATCCCTGTGGGAGCGGGCTTGCTCGCGAAGACGGTGTGTCAGTCGATACATATATTGCCTGATACACCGCCTTCGCGAGCA
>DQGF01000555.1:0-1624 GCA_003525045.1 Pseudomonas sp.
GCGACCCAGCGGGAGCAAGCTCCCTCGCCACAGGGTGTTCACGCAAGAGGGTTTACTCGTTATCCCGGCCCTTGCGCCGATACGGGAACACGTCGATCACTTTGCCGGCGCGAATCGCTTCCTGCAGGCTTTTCCAGTAATCGGCGTCGTACAGCTCGCCATGCAATTGATCGAACAATTTGCGCTGGCCGAAATCGGCAAACAGAAACGGCGGAAACTCTTCGGGGAACACATCCAGCGGCCCGATCGAATACCACGGTTCGGACGCCATTTCGTCTTCCGGGGTGCGCGGTTGCGGGATATGGCGGAAGTTGGCCTCGGTCAGGAAGCAGATTTCGTCATAGTCATAAAACACCACACGCCCGTGACGGGTGACGCCAAAGTTTTTCAGCAGCATGTCGCCGGGAAAGATATTCGCCGCCGCCAGTTGCTTGATCGCCAGACCGTAATCCTCCAGTGCCTCGCGCACCTGCGCCGGGTTGGCGTTTTCCAGATACAGGTTCAGCGGCGTCATCCGCCGCTCGGTCCAGCAGTGGCGAATCAGCACCGTGTCGTCCTCCACCGACACGGTGGATGCGGCCACTTCGAGCAATTCTTCCAGGCACGCCGGCTCGAACTTGCTCAACGGGAAACGAAAGTCGGCAAATTCCTGGGTATCGGCCATGCGCCCGACCCGGTCGACGCTTTTCACCAGACGGTACTTCTCGATCACGGTGGCGCGGTCGACGTTTTTCGAGGGTGAGAAGCGGTCCTTGATGATTTTGAATACGGTGTTGAAGCCCGGCAGGGTGAACACGCTCATGACCATGCCGCGCACGCCGGGGGCCATGATGAACTGGTCGTCGGTGTTGGCCAGGTGATTGATCAGTGCCCGGTAGAACTCGGATTTGCCGTGTTTGTAGAAGCCGATCGAGGTATACAGTTCGGCGATGTGCTTGCCTGGCAGGATGCGTTTGAGGAAACCGATGAACTCCGCCGGCACCGGCACGTCGACCATGAAATACGAACGGGTGAAGGAGAAGATGATCGACACGTCCGCTTCATCGGTGATCAGCGCATCGATCTGAATTCCCCGACCCTCGCGGTGCAGCAGCGGAATCACCAGCGGCCACTGCTCGTCCTGGGTGTAGAGGCGTCCGACCAGGTACGCACCCTTGTTGCGGTAAAGCACCGAAGAAAACAGTTCGACGCTCAGCTCCGGGTCCTTGCACACCCAGTCCGGCAGGTTTTCGCGCAATTGCGCTTCGAGACGGCGCAGGTCGCCGGTCAGGTCGGCGTAGTCCTCGCTGAAGCGGTAATCGGCAAAAACGCTTGCGAGCATGCCGGATAACTGGCCTTGAGGTTTATAGGTGCGGGTTTGCGCGGCACGGGCCCGGCGCAGGCTTGGCCGGGTGGTGTGGATGAACATGCAGCCATCGCTGATCAGGTCGTGGCTGAACAGCCCGCAGAAAATCGAGTTGTACCAGGTCTCGGACAACTCATCGTCGAAGCGCAGGTCGATCAGCGTGATGTAGGCGCTCTTGACCAGCGGCCAGCAACTGACGTCCATCAGCGTGTCGGCGTCGAAGGATGTGTGCAGTCGCGCCACGGTTTCGCCGACTTTCTCTTCGTACAGATTGATCCG
>DQGF01000555.1:1917-3190 GCA_003525045.1 Pseudomonas sp.
GTACAGATTGATCCGCGCAGCCGACGCGATTTGCGCCTCCTGCCACTTCGCCTGTTCGAAACGGGCTCGGGCGCCGTCAGTGATCTGACGGAAATGCTCGCGGTAATCGTCAAAGCCATCGAGGATCATTCGGGCGATGTCGGCGGCTGGCCAATGCTGCGGCATAGGTAAAACCTCGGCGGCTGGTGCTTATCGTTGGAGCCTGAGCTTAGTGGCCCTGTGTTACGCAACGCAACCATTGCCTTGCGCCCTGACTGGCGCGACACTTGCGCGCCAATCAGGAAGGAAAGCGTTGTGAACCCCGTCGATACTCTGCGTTTATTGGCACTTTCCGCCATTTGGGGGGCGAGCTTCCTGTTCATGCGCATCATCGCCCCAGTGATTGGCACAATCCCCACTGCTTTTTTCCGCGTATCGATTGCGGCGGTCGGGTTGCTGGTGATCCTGGGTTTGATGCGCATCAGTTGGGACTTCAAAGGCAAACTCAAGACGGTGATGCTGCTGGGGGTGATCAACTCCGGAGTTCCCGCGACCCTTTACTCCGTCGCCGCCCAAGTGCTGCCGGCCGGTTACTCGGCGATTTTCAATGCCACGACCCCGCTGATGGGGGTGTTGATTGGCGGCCTGTTCTTCCATGAAAAGCTCACCGCTGCCAAGCTGGGCGGGGTGTTCCTAGGCCTGTTCGGCGTCGGCATCCTGACCCGGGCCGGGCCGGTGGCGTTCGACATGGACCTGTTGATGGGCGCCCTCGCCTGCCTGCTCGCCACTACCTGCTACGGTTTTGCCGGGTTCCTTGCGCGCCGCTGGCTTGATCAGGCCGGCGGTCTCGACAGTCGACTTTCGGCCCTGGGCAGCATGCTGGGCGCGACGTTGTTGTTGCTGCCATTGTTTGGCTACAGCGTGATCAGCCAGCCACCGGCGAGCTGGGGTGGCTGGAGTGTCTGGCTGTCGTTGCTGGGTTTGGGTCTGGGGTGCACCGCGCTTGCCTACATTGTTTACTTTCGCTTGCTGACTTCGGTTGGCCCGGTGAAATCCATGACCGTGACCTTCATGATTCCACCGTTCGGGGTGTTGTGGGGGGCGTTGTTGCTGGATGAGCCGTTGTCGATGGCGCATATCTATGGCGGGGTGTTGATTGCGGCGGCGTTGTGGTTGGTGTTGAAGGCTTCCAAGGTGGTTGCCCGGTAGTGATGTGGTGTTGTTGATGACGCCTTCGCGGGCAAGCCTCGCTCCTACAGGTTTAGTGTCGTGCCCCATGTCCGTGAACGACACA
>DQGF01000097.1:0-3006 GCA_003525045.1 Pseudomonas sp.
GCTTGCTCGCGAAGGCGGTGTGTCAGTCAAGATATTGTCTATCTGACACTCCGCTTTCGCGAGCAAGCCCGCTCCCACATTGAAGCCGAGGTCAGATCAGAGACCGTAGCTCATCAGGCGCTCGTAACGACGGGCCAGCAGCGCTTCGCTATCGAACTTCTTCAGCATCGACAGTTGCGAGCTCAGCTCGGCACGGATCGATGCTGCCGCAGCGGCTGGATTACGGTGGGCGCCGCCCAAAGGCTCGCCGATCACTTTGTCGACGATGCCCAGGCCTTTGAGGCGCTCGGCGGTGATGCCCATGGCTTCAGCGGCATCCGGTGCTTTTTCGGCGGTTTTCCACAGAATCGAGGCGCAACCTTCCGGCGAAATCACCGCATAGGTCGAGTACTGCAGCATGTTCAGCTGATCGCAAACGCCGATCGCCAATGCACCACCGGAACCACCCTCACCGATCACAGTGGCGATGATTGGGGTTTTCAGGCGGGCCATGACGCGCAGGTTCCAGGCAATCGCTTCGCTCTGGTTGCGCTCTTCGGCGTCGATGCCCGGGTAGGCGCCCGGGGTGTCGATGAAGGTCAGGATCGGCATTTTGAAACGTTCGGCCATTTCCATCAGGCGGCACGCCTTGCGGTAGCCTTCCGGACGCGGCATGCCGAAGTTGCGGCGAACTTTCTCGCGCACTTCACGGCCTTTCTGATGACCGATGATCATCACCGGCTGGTCGTCCAGACGGGCAATGCCGCCAACGATGGCAGCGTCGTCGGAGAAGTGACGGTCGCCGTGCAGTTCGTCGAACTCGGTGAAGATGTGTTCGATGTAGTCCAGGGTATATGGACGTTTCGGGTGACGTGCCAGACGCGCGATCTGCCAGCTGGTCAGCTTGCCGAAGATGTCTTCGGTCAGCGTGCTGCTTTTGTCCTGCAGGCGGGAGATCTCATCGCCGATATTCAGCGAATTGTCATTACCGACCAAGCGCAACTCTTCGATCTTGGCTTGCAGGTCGGCGATCGGCTGTTCGAAATCTAGAAAATTCGGGTTCATAGGCGTCCGTCTTGGGTCGACCTCCAAGAAAGCTTGGGCCGGCCGGTTGTCTATTCGCGCCCTACCTTAAGGGACGGGCGCGTTCAGGTCGAGATTAAAAATGTCGGTCGAGATCAGAGCGTATCTTTAGCCCCTGACCGTCAACGGTATTGGAGGAAGACGTTGTCTCGCCCGAACTGGTCACGCAGGGCTTGAATCAAGGCATCCGCCGGGTCGATTCGCCAGGTCTCGCCGAACTGCAGCAAGGCCTTCGCATCGGGGCTTGTGTATTCCATGGTGATCGGGCACGCACCGCGGTGACGCTTGAACAGCTCGCCCAGCCAGCGCAGCTGATCGCCTTTGAGATCCTTGGTCTGCAGCTTCAGGCGCAAGCTTTCGGCCAGGTTGGTGCGTGCATCTTCCATGCTCATCACCCGCTTGACCCGCAGCCGCAGGCCACCGGAGAAATCGTCGTTGCTGACCTCGCCTTCGACCACCACCATCGCGTCGGTCTGCAACAGCGACTGCGCGGAATGGAACGCATCGGCGAACAGCGAGGCTTCGATCCGGCCAGAGCGGTCGTCAAGGGTGATGAACCCCATCTTGTCGCCCTTTTTGTTCTTCATTACGCGCAAAGCGATGATCATGCCCGCGACGGTCTGCGTATCGCGGGCCGGCTTCAGGTCGATGATGCGCTGACGGGCAAAACGGCGGATCTCGCCTTCGTATTCGTCGATCGGGTGGCCGGTCAAGTACAGGCCGAGGGTGTCTTTCTCCCCTTTCAGGCGTTCCTTGAGGGTCAGCTCCTTGGCCTTGCGGTGATTGGCGTAGACATCGGCATCTTCCTCGACGAACAGCCCGCCAAACAGGTCGGCGTGGCCACTGTCGTGGGTGCGAGCGGTTTGTTCGGCGGCCTTGATCGCTCCTTCCATCGCGTTCAGCAATACCGCGCGATTCTGGTCGATGCTGGCCTGATAGGCTTTCGGTTCGTCATGGAAATACGGGCCCAGACGATCCAGCGCACCGCTGCGGATCAAGCCGTCGAGAGTACGTTTGTTGATCCGTTTGAGATCGACCCGGGCGCAGAAATCGAACAGATCCTTGAACGGCCCGTCCTGACGCGCCTCGGTGATCGCTTCCACCGGCCCTTCGCCCACGCCCTTGATCGCGCCGAGGCCATAAATGATGCGGCCTTCGTCGTTTACCGTGAACTTGAACTCCGACGTATTCACATCCGGTGCGTCGAGACGCAGCTTCATGGTGCGAATTTCTTCGATCAAGGTCACGACCTTGTCGGTGTTGTGCATATCCGCCGACAGTACCGCGGCCATGAACGGCGCCGGGTAGTGTGTCTTCAGCCACGCGGTCTGGTACGACACCAGGCCATACGCGGCGGAGTGAGATTTGTTGAAGCCGTAACCGGCGAATTTTTCCACCAGGTCGAAAATGTTACCGGCCAGGTCGGCGTCGATATTGTTTGTGGCGCAACCTTCAATGAAACCGCCGCGCTGCTTGGCCATTTCTTCGGGCTTTTTCTTACCCATGGCCCGACGCAGCATGTCCGCACCGCCGAGGGTGTAACCGGCCATGACCTGGGCAATCTGCATCACCTGTTCCTGATACAGGATGATGCCGTAAGTCGGTGCCAGCACGGGTTTGAGGCCTTCGTACTGGTAATCCGAGTGCGGGTACGCGAGTTCGGCGCGACCGTGCTTACGGTTGATGAAGTCGTCCACCATGCCCGATTGCAACGGACCCGGACGGAACAGGGCCACCAGTGCGATCAAGTCTTCCAGGCAGTCGGGCTTGAGCTTTTTGATCAGCTCTTTCATGCCTCGGGATTCAAGCTGGAATACCGCCGTGGTTTCCGCTTTTTGCAGCAGTTGGTAGGTAGGTTTGTCATCCAGCGGGATGAACGCGATGTCCAGCGGCGGCTCATCCACCTTGGCGCGGTCGCGGTTAATGGTTTTCAACGCCCAGTCG
>DQGF01000097.1:3347-3643 GCA_003525045.1 Pseudomonas sp.
CCGAGGAAGTCGAACTTCACCAGACCGGCGGCTTCAACGTCATCCTTGTCGAACTGGGTCACCAGACCATCACCGGCCTCATCGCAATAGATGGGCGAGAAGTCGGTCAGCTTGGTCGGCGCGATCACCACACCACCGGCGTGCTTGCCGACGTTACGCACCACGCCTTCCAGCTTGCGCGCCATTTCCCAGATTTCCGCCGCTTCTTCATCGACCTTGATGAAGTCACGCAGGATTTCTTCTTGTTCGTAGGCTTTTTCGAGGGTCATGCCGACTTCGAACGGAATCATCTTCGA
>DQGF01000595.1:0-5311 GCA_003525045.1 Pseudomonas sp.
AGGCTTGCCCGCGAAGCTTTTCAAATCCAGGCGACTGCCAGCAATCCGGCTCCTAGCACCACACACAACGGCGAATAACCCCAGGTATCAAGCCGCGCAAACCGCGAATCCTTGACCTGCTTGAAGAACCCCACCAGATTCGAATCGCCGATCGCCCGGGCGAACATCAGCATCGCGATGGCGCTGATCACCCATTGCAACGACCAGTGATACACCGTGGGCAGATACAGGCCGACCCGCAGGCATACCAGCATCGCGATCAACAGCAACCCGACCGCCACCAGTAGCGTGGCAAAGCCCGAAGGCTTGAACGCCGGCCTGGACTCTGCGCCGCTCTCGCCGAGCACGCGCGGCACGGCGGCCTCACTACCGATCTTGCCGCCCGCCGCCCAGTACAGGTGGATCAGGCTGATCAACAGGAAGATGGCAGCCATCCATTGCGCAATAATAAGACTCATGTTCAGACGTCCAGCGTAAAATGTCGCAGCAGGATGAACTTCCTTGAACGTTTTTGTAAGGGTATTCGTGATCGACGGTGTTAAAGTGCCGCTCCATGAAACTTGCCCGAACCGACCGCTCACTCATTGCCTGGATGCTCTATTGCTGTGTCCTGTTCAATGTGTTCGCCTGCAGCATCGGTCACGGGCAAATGGTCGGGTTGCAGCTCAACGGCATCGGTGGCCAGTTCTGTACGGTCGACCCGGCCACCCAGGCCCCGGCATCGTCGAACCCTGCCGAAGACAAACTGCCGACCCTGTCCAAGGCCTTCGGCTGTCCGCTGTGCTCTACGGGTGGCATGGGGCCGGCGTTCAATTCCAGCCTGACCCTGGCGATCCTGCCCGAGCAGCACAGTCCGCCACTGGCCGTCATCGCCAGTGCCGACCTCCCTGCCCGCCTCACCTGGCCCTCGGCCAATCCTCGCGCCCCACCTTTCGCCTGAGTTTCCTTGCCTTTTCCGATCAGCCCACTGCGCCAACGCGTGGCGTTTGCCTGTGCGCTGACTCTTAGCCAAGCATTCAGGATTCATCGATGAAAACCATTCCTTTGCTGGCAAGCCTGTTCGGCTGCCTGTCCGTTAATGCCTGGGCGCAATCCACGCTCGACCTCGCGCCCATCACTATTGAGGGTGAAACTCCCACTGAGCCAGGCCTGAGCCTCGATCAATCCAGCGGCATGGCCTCGCGCCTGGGCCTGAGCGTGCGTGACACCCCGGCTTCAGTAGCGATCGCCAACCGCAACGACATCGAGCGCCACGGTGCGCAGAATTTTCAGGATGCTGCCAACACCTTGCCCGGCGTCAATGCCAGTGCGCCGCCGGGCTTCGGTGGATTCGTCTCCTATCGAGGATTCACCAGCAGCCAGATCACCCAGATGTTCAACGGTATCAACGTCTCCGGCGGTCTCGCCCGGCCGGTGGATGCGTGGATCTATGATCGGGTGGAGCTGGTGGGCGGTCCGTCGTCATTGATCAATGGCGCCGGCTCCGTGGGCGGTTCGCTGAACTACGTGACCAAACTGGCCACCCGTGAAGAGCAAGCCGTCGAAGGCCGGGTCAGCTACGGCACTTATGACACCACCGAGACCGCGTTCGGCCTCAATCACGCCCTGAGCGATGCCCGTTCGGACGTGCAGCACTATGCCCGCGTCGACGTCAGCCACAACACCGGCAACGGCTACATCGACCGGCAGGAACGCGATGCATGGAGCGTGGCGTTCTCCTTGCTCAGCGACCTGACACCGAACCTGTCCCACACCCTGGCCCTGGAATATCAGGACGAGCACGAAGACAGTCCCTACTGGGGCACACCGGTGCTCAACCCCAAGGCCGGTGAATTGAAGATCGACAAGCACAACCGCTTCAACAACTACAACGTCGAGGATGGCCGATACGAACAACGGACGATCTGGGTCCGCTCGATCATCGACTACCGGATCAACGACAGCACCAGCCTGCGCAATACCCTCTATCACCTCGACAGCCAGCGCGACTACCGCAACCTGGAAACCTATCAGTACAACGCCGACAACAGCGCGGTGAACCGCTCCACGGCGTATCAGGTGCGACACCAGGGCGAGCAGAACGGCAACCAGTTCGAATTGCGCCACGACAACCGCCTGTTCGGCCTGGACACCACCTGGTCCGGCGGTTTCGAGTACAAGGTCAATCAGACCACCAACTCACCGCTGAACGTCAAAGGCGCCAGCACGGTCGATCCGAACAACTTTGAGCCGGGGCATTTCTACGACATTCCGGGCACCCGACCGGGGTTTGTCAGCGACAAGACCAATGAAGTCACGACCAAAGCCTTGTTCGTCGAAAACCGCCTGGCGCTGACCGACAAGCTGGCGTTGCTGACTGGCCTGCGTTACGACGACATCGACCTTGACGTGACCAATCACCGGGAAGTGACCGCCAGCAATCCCCGGCATGTGAAACGCAGCTGGGAGCCGGTGACCGGTCGGGTCGGTCTGACCTATCAATTCATTCCCAGCGCCAATGTCTACGTGCAATACAGCACCGCCGCCGAACAGCCCAATGGCACGCAGGACTTCGACGTGTCCACCGGCAAGCAATGGGAAGTGGGCAGCAAGTTCGATTACCTGGGCGGGCGTGGTTCGGCGACGGTGGCGGCGTACACGATCGAGCGCAAGGACTTCGCGGTGACCGATCCGCTGGACCCGACCCTCAGCATTCCGGTAGGTCAGCAGACTTCAAGGGGGATTGAATTGGCCAGTTCGTTGCGGATCACCGACAAGTTGCTGGCCGAGGGTAACTTCGCCTGGGTCGATGCCCAATACGACGAATTCACCGAGAAGAACGCCGCGGGGGTGGTGGTTTCACGCAAAGGCAATACACCGACCAACGTGCCGGACCGGGTCGGCAATCTGTGGTTGACCTATGACTTCGCGCCGCAATGGCAAGGCGGCGTCGATGCGCGTTACGTGGCCTCGGTGTTTGCCGACAGCGCCAATACCCTGACGGTGCCGTCGTACACGCTATTTGGCACCTTCCTCAGCTATAAGGTCGATCAGCACACCACCGTCACTGGCCGCGTGCGTAACCTGACCAACGAGGTGTATGCCGAGTTTGCCCATGTGTCGCCGGCGTATTACCTCGGTACGCCGCGCACCTTTGAATTGGCAGTACAGACCAGGTTTTAAGAGCAAACGCTTCGCGAGCAGGCTCGCTCCCACAATGAATCTCCTTTGCAGGCATATTCTGCTGACAACCGAGATCAACTGTGGGAGCGAGCCTGCTCGCGAAAGCGGTAGACAGCCCACCATACATGCCGAGCCGTTCGCTTATTTCAGCTGCGCAGCCACCTTATCCGCCACATCCTCAGGCACCCAGGCCCGCCACACATCCGGGTGCGCCTTCATGAACGCCTCCGCCGCCTGCCGTGGCGCGGTGTGTTTTTCGCTCATCTCGGCCAGGGCCTTGTTCAACGGGTCGATCGGCAAGTCGACCTTGCTGAAGAATTCGGCAATCTGCGGGTACTGTTTCTGGAATGGCGTGGACACGCCGATGGACAGCTTCGAGGGCAGCGAGCGCGTCGGTTTCGGATTCGGATTACCCGCGTCGGTCAGGGTCTTCCAGGCATCTGCATCGAACGGCGGCTCTTCCAGCTGAATCAGCTTGAAGCGACCGAGCAACGGTGTCGGCGACCAGTAATAAAATAAAACCGGCTTGCTGCGACGGATCGACGAACTGATTTCCGCATCCAGCGCCGCCCCCGAACCGCTGCGAAAGTTCACATAACTGTCGTCCAGGCCATAGGCCTTGAGCTTCTGCTTGTTGACCACTTCCGATGTCCAGCCGATCGGGCTGTTGAGGAACCGCCCCTTGCCCGGGGACTCGGGATCACTGAACACGCCCTTGTATTTCGGCAGGTCGCTGACACTGCGCAGGTCCGGCGCCAGCGGCTTGATGCCCTTGGCCGGGTCGCCCTTGATCACATATTCCGGCACCCACCAGCCTTCGGTCGCGCCCTTGACCGTATCGCCCAGACTGACGACTTTGCCTTCAGCCTCGGCCTTGACCCAGACCGGACTGCGACCGGCCCATTCCTCGCCAATGACCTGAATATCATTGTTGGCCAGGGCGGTTTCCAGGGTGATGGTCGTCCCCGGCAAGGTATCGGTCGGCAAACCGTAGCCCTTCTCGACAATGATCCGCAGGATGTCGGTGATCAGGCTGCCGCTTTCCCAGTTCAGGTCGGCAAAGTGGATCGGCGCCTGGACAGCGAACACTGGAACGGGTGAAGCCAACAAACCGAACGTGGCCAGGGTAGCGGCCAGCAACCGTCGAAATCCGTTCATGGTTATGCACCTCGTGCTGTTCACGGCAATAGCAGGATGGCCTGGCGCAAGACCGCAAAGCCTCTGAATACTCAGTCAACTGACTGTAGTAGAGGTTCCTGCTTTTCAGGGCATTACTCGCTGGCCTTGAAGGTCACCAGTTCACCCTTGCGCCACTTGGCAGCCTTGGCGGTCACAGCCTTGAGGGTTTTGGTCAGGCCTTCCTGAAGCTGCTGGTGGGCGGCGAACACCATCACCACGCTATGACCTTCCTTGAACAGGATCCCGTTGCCGTCGGCGCTGGTCACGAAAGCGTAATCGCCCAGCCCGTAGACCGTCAGTTTGATTTCGCGGAACTTGATGTCCAGCTTGCCGCCTTCGCGACTGGGCAATACGGAGGCGCTGAAATGATCGCCAACCTTGAGTTTGAGTCCTGGCTTGTCATCTACCACCAGCGCTGACTCGGTATCGATTTCGGCAATGTAAATGCCTTCAGCGTTCTGTTCGGTGATGTAAACGAAACGTGACTGAAACTGTTTAACCAGCTTTGCGCGCAAATCACCCAGCACGAACAAAGCATGCATATCGAGATTACTTACTGCCAAGGAAACATCCCCACATCTGAAAATGATGCTGCACACAGAAAAAGCGCACAGCAGAAAAAAGCGGCAATGCCGAGGGTTTAGCCGAATGACCCGGGTTGAAATCCTGAAACGAGCAGAGCGCTCATCCACCGCGAGGCGTGAGAAGACTACTGGAATGTCACTCGCGTCGTCATGCCTGGCGTTCGTCAGAGGTTGAAGGAAAACGCCCTGCTAACAACCAGAAAAACCGGATTACCAACTTTAGGGAAAAAACGCTAAAAAAAAAGCACTTTTCTTACATATCGTCAGCAAAAAATTGCTTTAGATAAACACCCATCGCCAACCAGTGGTGGTGATTCTAGAGCAGCGATGCTCACCGAGACTAGCCAAAACGAAGTACACACGTCGGCAAAACAACGAAAAGGACT
>DQGF01000595.1:5655-6279 GCA_003525045.1 Pseudomonas sp.
CACACTGACCCACTTCGATCAACCTCAGCTACCCTACCCAACCGGCCTGATGCCCCGGCATCCGGCGGTGTTCCAGCCCCATGACTTCCCCCCACAAGACCTTGCCCCGCCTCGGTTTCAGGTGGTACTGGCGGGCAATGCCTTCTTCCATATCAAGGAAATTTCCACGGGCCATGTAAGAGGTTTCCGCGGCAACCATAACGAAGCCTGCGCCCTCGCCCGTTCCCTCGAGTCACGTATTTGAAATCCCCGCGCCTCCCATCTCTGTAGACGTTTCGTCATGCCGGCGACTTAACTCAGCCGCCGGCAGTCAACTACTGCCATACTGGACGATCAGTGAACCGCATCCCCACGGGGGGCGGCGTTCGACACAACAGAATATTTCCAGGGGAAGGCGGCTACGTGACGGAATTTGATATCGGTGAATTTTTTATCCGGGGCGAAGCCAGAGAAGTCGAAGGCGAATTCCAGGCAGTCATTGTCATGCGCGCCAAACCACCGCTGACCACCGTGACGTATCACCAGGTCGAGAAGGATCGCTGGTTCAAGACCTCCGACATCGCCACCATCGCCGCCCAGGATGCCGCCAAGGCCCTGAAGCTTGCTGTCGATGAAGGGGCATTG
>DQGF01000595.1:6580-7941 GCA_003525045.1 Pseudomonas sp.
GTCGATGAAGGGGCATTGAACGCCTGATCGTCGGTTTGCAGTCTATGCTCATTCCTGCTTTCGAACATCGCTATCGAACTCCTGAAGCGCGGCTCCCTCAGATGCAATGCAGCCGCACCTCAGATCTCGCACCCGCGTGACCAGCAAGGAGATGAAGATGGATTCACCTACACATGACTTGAAAGGCTTGTTCGACCAACTCGGCCTGGACTCCAGCGAGAAGGCCATCGACGATTTCATCGCCAGCCATTCGCCACTGCCCGACGATAAAAAACTCATCGATGCCGAGTTCTGGACGCCGCCGCAGGCCGGCTTCCTCAAAGAACAATTGCGCGAAGACGCGGATTGGGCACGAGTGGTCGACGACCTCAACCTGCGTATGCACCAGGTTCACTAGCCTTTGATTCAATGCAGGCTGTCGGGTGTTGCGGCACTCAAATGCGCCAGCCAGGCAGCCCTGCACTCCTGCGCCTCTTCGCGACTGGAGAATGCCGTCCCCCGGCGTTCGCCATCAAGCAACACCACCCAGCAAATACTCTGACCCATCGCACGCAAACTGGCGGGCACACCGCTGCCAATCATGACCGCCACATCGACTCTGCATTGCATTGCTGATCTCCCGAATTTCATTAGCCGCCTAACTATGTAGGCATGGTAACGAGTTCATTTCAGAGAAAACAGCAACGCCGCCGTACAGCTTCGTTGCTAAAACTGTAACAATGTTCTGCTACTCAGCGAGGGCTCTGCGGTTTGTAGCCCAAACGCAGACCACCCCAATGCCGGCCCTTGAGCATGATCGGCACCGAGAGATCGTGCATCAGCTCACCGGTGTCGCGGGTGTAGGTTTGCAGCAGCACGGCCTGTTGATGGCTGCCACAGCGGATCCCGGTGCGGTCGGCGAATTTTCGCTTGGTGCGGTTTTGCAGGGTGTCGACCGGGGCATCACCGGTCAGTGGCTGGCTGAAGACTTTGTTATGGGTTGGCACATAGCCCTGCTGCGTGCAGGCAATGGCGAACACCAGGCCCTCATGGCGCGGCAACAATGGCTCCTGAATAGCCGGTAATACCTGGTCGGTGTAGCGATCGAAGCGGGTCTGGAACTTGGCCGGGCTGGTGCCGGGAATCGTCTTATAGTTGCGATCGAACAGGTCGTCGAGGCTGACCCGGCCCTCGTCGATATCCGCTTCGAAACGCGCCGTAATCTGTGTCGCGCCTTCACGGGCCAGGTCATAAATGCGCTGGTGGTAGTCATCCAGCCCGACTTCGGCAAGACGCTCGCTGATGGTTTCGGCCTGACCTTCCATTTGCACCGCGGCCTGGGCCAGGCGCTGGGTCTGTTGATCACTGATTGCCAGGTCGCT
>DQGF01000439.1:0-559 GCA_003525045.1 Pseudomonas sp.
GCGGACTGGCCGACGCCGCGTACGCCGGAAGGTGAAGCGCCGCACGTTGTGGCGCCCGCGCCGCATCCGGCTCGAGATGAGGAACCGAAATTATGAAACTCTGGGTATTGCGTCATGGTGAGGCCGAGCCACACGGCAAACGTCCCGATTCCGAGCGGGCCTTGACCGTCAAGGGGCGTGAAGAGGTGCTGCGCACCGCCGCCGAGTTGATCGGCAAGCCGATTACGGCCATCTATGCCAGCCCTTTCCTGCGAGCGCAGGAAACTGCCCAACTGGTCCGTGAAACGCTGGGCTTTCAACCGGAGATTCGCACCGTTGAATGGTTGACACCCGACTACCGTCCGCAAACGGTGGCGGAGCAGTTGGTGTCTGTCGATCATGCGCTGCTGGTCAGTCACAATCCGCTGGTGGGCAACCTGCTCGGTTATCTTCAGCACGGCCATGTGCAGGACCGGGAATCGGTCCCCACCGCCGGCCTTGCCGAGCTTGAAGGCGAAGGGCCGCTGGCGGGGGCGATGAAACTCAACGGCATCAAGCACCCGTAACCGCTTTTGTGGGA
>DQGF01000439.1:882-2941 GCA_003525045.1 Pseudomonas sp.
GGAGCGTGGCTTGCCCGCGATGGAACGCCACGGTGTAACAGCCTGACCGCGTATCGTCCAGGCGGGTAACTCACACTCCCATTTGGTGGACACTCGTCGCTTTAGCCCAACGGCGAAGCCTATTGCGCTTTGCGCTTCCCCGTTCTGACCGGTCAAAGGCCTAACCTGGATACTCACGCCGGTCTCTGAACATGACATACAAAGGATCCAGCCCTGACTCGACGGGGAAGACCACAATGTAGTCATCGAAACCAAGGCCTTCCTTGTCAATCAGGGATTCGAGCGGCGGCACCGGTGAGGAATAAATAAAACCCAATCGATTCGGTATACTGGCCATTGATGAGTCGGTTTCAAGGGTGATCTGATCAGACCAGGTTACGGTGATGGGTACTGTGCCATCAGACGTAAAACTGAACGTACCTGGTTGCTCGTTTTGTCGCGCCGCTCTGACTCGAATCCCGGGCGGATGCCCCCCCGGCAGTGAGTTGATGTACACCTGCGACAGGATCTTGACCTCGCGCAAACCCTTGAACATCGTTCCGGGTTTAGCCGGGACTACTTGCGTATTTATCCTGAAAGGCAGTTTCACCTCAGCCCTGCTCGCCGCAAGACTTTGCCAATCCTGCCCTTCGCTAACCATCAGCTCCACCAAGGGAACACTGAGACCATATACCTGAGTATCTGCTCGACTGGAGAATTCAAAGTGCAGCACCGCCGCACTCGCGTGCCCATCAACTGACTCGCCAGCAGTGTGCTGCCAGGTAAACTCGGCAACCGCGGATCGGATGGACTTTTGTAGATCCTTCTGTTGAGACAACCACAACTTCGCGGGCCCTCCAGCCAACAAAACATCGGGATATTTGTCGGCAAAGTCTACTGAAGCAGTCATCGCGAGGGCTGTCTGTGTGGGGCCGATGCCGGCCAGCTGGCGCGAACGCACCAGCTGTTGTTGTGCCGCGACCAACAGTGCTTCCGCGTCATCGTGTAACGCGCGATATCGCTGGGCGGTGCTTGCGAACTGCGCCATATAGCGGGCTTGAATCCCGGTGATCTGCTGCACCTGGATCTGCCACTGTGCCTGATCGGATCGTGCAAAATTGTAATCGCGCTGAGTATCACTCATGGCGAACTCCACACTCATTTTCCAGAACTCGAATTTCTTGACGGCGGTATGCGTTTCCTCCTGGGCACGTTCCAGGGAACGAATGGTCGTCTCTAGCTCAGCGACACTTGTATTAAGCCTCTCTTGACCGCGCTGGTCGTTGATAGTCCTCTCGAAATGGCCAATTGCTGTTTCGAGGGCCTGCTCCGACACGGCGACGTCGGTGCTGATTTTTTCCAGCTTGGCGAGATTTCGGGCAATAGGGCTCAGTGGCGCTGGCCTGGCCGCCGGGGGAAAAACTTCTCCCTTGAACGCCGCCATGCCTTGTTTGTGATGCCAGTCCCTGACGTGATGCAGAACCCAATCCAAACCGAAAGCCGCGCCGGAGTCGAAACTGTTTTCAGGATAAAACAGCAGGTCTGCCCCTTTGGGATGACCGACGATGCGGTCGAAATGATTGATCAGGCGGTCGTGATCCTGTTTGCGCAAGTCGACGGCCCAGATCTTGTCAACCAGTGCCAGGAATTCCTGTTCAGTATAATCCTTGAGGGTTGCTTTAAGTTCCATCTTTAGTACTTCCTTGTTGCTCTTGGGCAAACTGCCGAAGAAGCTGGCATCTATACGCGGTGAGCAGATGCCAGCTAACGATGGTGAATACGTGAGTTACTCCGGTTTGAAACCAGGTTTGTTATTGGCTGCGCGCCATTCTTTGACTTCTTTCAAGATTCCTTCAGGACTGTCTTCTTGACCTTCCTTAGGGTAGAAGATGACGTCTGAACGGCCGGGATGTTCTGTGATGAGTTCGAAGTGCGTAAGTAGACGGTCTAGATATACCTCCAGCGCTCTGCCGTGCAACTCGTCGGGATAATCGCGAAACTTTCGCAGAAACGACAAAAACTCAGCTTCTGTGTAGTCCTCTAATTTCTCTTTAAAGATCATCTGTGTTATTCCTTATGC
>DQGF01000035.1 GCA_003525045.1 Pseudomonas sp.
ATACGACTTGGCATCAAGGGCTGGTGCCGCGACGAGCTGTCAGCGCTTGTGGGGTGGAGTCTAGCCGCGATCCGCCTGAAGATTGGACGCTTTGAGTGTTTGATAATTTTGCTTCGCCATGCGCACCCATCATTTGATGCGCTACTACTGACAGGTGGATTCAATGGATTCTGACAGGAGTATTTCGATGCTGGCTCACTGGCTTCTAGCGGCGGTTCATCTCTTGGCGTTTGCCCTGGGCTTTTGGGCGGTGCTTACTCGTGGCACGGCACTTCGGCGGCTGGTGGCCGGGGTCGGGGAGGCGCGCAGCGTTTTGATCGCGGATAATCTGTGGGGCATCTCGGCCCTCATTCTCCTGATCAGCGGTGGGATGCGGGCTTTTGGCGGGTACGAGAAGGGCACTGATTACTATCTTCCCCAGCCGCTGTTCCACCTCAAGATGACGCTGTTCGTCCTCATCCTGTTGCTCGAAATTGCGCCAATGGTGACGCTGATCAAATGGCGGATTGCGCTGGGGCGGGGCGCGGCTATCGATGCCGGTCGTGCGAAGCTGTTTGCACGGATCAGTCATATCGAAGCGTTGCTGCTGTTGCTGATGGTCGTGGCAGCCACGGGCATGGCGCGGGCTGTGACCTTTGGTTAGTCGAGCGGCGAGGCGTTGTTTCTCGACGTTAACCTGAAACGTCTGACGGTCATGATGTGAAGCTTGCCGGTCGTATCGGCTTCACGTTCCCGGTCGCAACGCGCAGAAGTGTCATGACCATCGAGAGGGGTAGTAAGAAATAGAGGGCGATGCGGTGCTTGAATCTCTAGCCAGCCGTGATTCCAGATGAACGGGGCTGGCTACTGACTGCAGCAGGATTCAGGGTTGCGGCTTGTCCGGTGCGGTCAGGCCAGCCTGGATACGCTGGTAAATCTCTTCCCGGTGCACGGCAACGTCTTTCGGAGCGTTGATGCCGATCCTGACTTGCTGGCCGCTAACGCCCAGGATGGTGATCGTAATGTCATCACCAATATTTATGCTTTCACCGACTTTGCGGGTGAGTATCAGCATGGTCTTCTCCTTGATTGCTTTGTGGGGCACCTGATTCGGACAGTGCAGAGGTCGGTGGTCTATATAGATTAGTGCGAAGTCTCACGGTTTGGGTGCCTCTTTCTGACGCGCAGATGCTGCATTAATTCCCAAGGCGTAACTATACAGAGGCCGCAACCATCATTCTCGTTGTTTTGATTCGATTTTTCGGCACTCGGGAAGTATTCATGGATGGTAAAATCTGCGCTTTAGGCATTCAGAGGGAAGCGTTGTGCGCAAAATGGTCTTGGTAATCGCGGTACTGGCACTGGCGGGATGCGGTGAGGGCAAGCGCGCTGACGTGCCAAAGCCGCAGACGACAGCGGCGGCTGCACCTGTGGTGGCCTCTGCACCGCAGTGGGATCTCGAGGTGCGAGGTGAAATAACCCAGGCCGTCAGCGACCTCAGCGGCTGGCTGATCGAGCACAGTTTCGTGTCCCGTGTGGTCAAGGAAAACGGCAAGACGCGGATTCTGCTCGGGCCATTCAATTCCAAAGCCGAAGCCGAGGCCAAACAGGCCGAAGTGGCCGCGGCGCTCACCCGGGCGAAGAAACAGAACATCGAACTGCTGGTGGTCGAACACGCTGCGCCTTTGTAGGAGCGAGCTTGCTCCTACATACAGCGCTACAACAAAGTCGGCGGTTAGAAGCAACAAAGGCCTTGGGTAGGTATTAACCCCAAGGCCTTTGTGATTTCAGCGAACGCTTAACCGCAGGCTTTCATGTCGACCGGGCCGACAAACTCGTTGCCGCGCCCCATCACGCACCCCACGCTCTGGTTGCGCTGACGTTCCCAGGCTTCTACCGGATAGGTTTTGTTCCAGGCTTCGTACAGCTGCCGATCCTGTTTCGACAGGCGCAAACCGTATTGCTTGCTCATGTAGAAGTACGTCCGGGCGATCATGCCGCGAATGGAGGGGCGAGGCATGACCTTCTTCGCCTTGAAGTCGACCTGGGTCAGGCACGAACCGTATTGACCGGTTTGCACCGGCAACCAGCCGAAGCTGAAATTGCTGCGATCGCCATTCACCTCGCCGATGCTCGGCACCAGGTTATGCAGGTCGGCCTCGGCTTTCTGGTAGATCGGATCGTAGCGCGTGCAGTTCTTGCGCCCGCCTTCTTGCCAGCACTGGCGCTGATGGCCGATCTGCCAGGCCGGGACAATGTGTTCCCATTCGATGCGGGATGCGCGCTTGGCGTTTTTGCGTGGGACATAACCGCAGGCCGCGAGATCGACCTTGTTGCCGGTGTATTTACAGCCGCAATAAAACTCGGTGGATTGCGGGGCGTACAACTTCCAGGCGACTTTCTTGGCTTCGCTGAAGGTGCGTGGGGCGCCAGCCTGGGCGCCAAGGGTGATAAACAGAAACAGCAAAGCAAACCAGCGGACACTCATCGACTCAGTCTTCCTTCGGCACAACCCAGAAAATCTGCACGCCGCCATCGTCGCGATAGGCGAGGGTGACGTTGTCGTTCTCATCGATTTCTTCGAGCAATTGTTCCCATTCGTCCACGGGTTCGTCGGGTAGACGGAAGATCAAGGCGGCTTTGGCTTTTTGTGCGGTAGGGGAATTGATGATTTTTTGAACGCGCAAACCCATGCGTTCATAGGCGCCAGGAGAAACAGGGGTAGAGGCCACGGAATTATCCTTATTAAGCTGTACGTGCATACAGTATTTTACTGTAGGCATTTTCGCAACTACTTAAAATTCAAGAAAATCTTCTGACAGCTACTTTTTCCATTTGATGTAGGGCGCTGGAGATTTTTTTATCGGATAAAAGTCTTGAACCACTCGCCAAGGCCGGCGAGTGGTAAGCGCGGCGCCCGACCGGAACCGGTCGGGAGAGGGCGGATCAGTATTCCCAGAACATCCGTTGCAGTTCTTTGCTGTCATTGGTCTTGGTCAGCGCGACCATGGCCAGGATGCGAGCTTTCTGCGGGTTCAGGTCATGGGCCACGACCCAGTCGTACTTGTCGTCTGGCTGTTCAGCGTTACGCAGTACGAACCCACCGGCGTTGAC
>DQGF01000130.1 GCA_003525045.1 Pseudomonas sp.
GGCGGCACCCTGTTCTCGCTAAACCCTGTGGGAGCGGGCTTGCTCGCGAATGCGCAGTGTCAGTCGACATCATTGGTGAATGTGAGACCGCATTCGCGAGCAAGCCCGCTCCCACAGGGACTGCAAACATTCTGCGATTTCTGCTACTTGGCGCTTTCCTGCTGCTGAGCGCCTGCGCCAGCCGGGCGCCGATGCCCGAGCAAACCCCGAACCTGCCGTTGCCGCTGCAATTGCACATCCAGCGTTTAGTGGCTGACCAGCGTCAGGACTGGGTGCTGGTGATCCAGCGTGAAGGCCCGGGCATTCGCTGGTCGATGATGGACTTGCTGGGTATTCCACAGGCACGCCAGAAACTGGTCGATGGTGAGTGGCAGGCTGATGGTCTGCTGCCGCCCAATCCGGAGGCACGAGAGTTGTTTGCCGCGTTGCTGTTTGCGCTGACCCCCAACGATGAGCTGTCGGGCAACTATCCCGCCGCCTGGCAACATGGCGCGCAACGATCCCTGCCATCGCGCTGGGACGTCCTTTATTCACGACCGTCGAGCTTTGAACTGAACCTGCCCAAAGGTCCGAAATATCAAGTCACTCCGCTGAGCGGGGCCGCGCCATGACCGCCTACTTGAACGCCCTCGGCGTGATCTGCGCCTTGGGTCGCGACAAACAGGAAGTCGCCCGCAACCTGTTTGCCGGCGACTGCTCCGGCATGCGCAACGAGGAGGGCTGGGTGACGGCGCGCTCGCTGCCAGTGGCGGCTGTACACGCTGAGTTGCCGTCGATTCCAACTGAGCTGTGCGAGCAAAACAGCCGCAATAATCAATTGCTGCTGCAAGCCGCACTGCAAATTCGCGAAGATATCGACCAGGCGATCAAGTCTTTTGGCCGCGACCGCATCGGTGTCGTTCTGGGCACCAGCACCTCGGGCATCGACGAAGCCAGTCGCGGGCTGGCCCACTATATCCGTGAGCACCAATTCCCGGCCGATTACGATTATCAGCAGCAAGAGCTCGGCGCCCCGGCGAACTTCCTCGCCGACTGGCTGCAATTGAGCGGTCCGGCCTATGTGATTTCCACGGCCTGCACCTCCAGTGCCCGGGCGTTGATGAGTGCCCAGCGCCTGCTGGACCTGGGCCTGTGCGATGCAGTGTTGTGCGGCGGTGTCGACAGTTTGTGCAAACTGACCCTCAATGGGTTCTCGGCGCTGGAAGCGGTGTCCGGGCAACGCTGCAACCCGTTTTCGGTGAACCGTAATGGCATCAACATCGGCGAAGCGGCGGTGCTGTTTCTGATGACTAAAAGTTCGGGGGACTACCCGCCGATTGCCCTGCTCGGCAGCGGCGCCAGCTCTGACGCGCACCATATTTCCGCGCCAGAACCGACCGGCCGTGGCGCCTTGCAAGCGATGCGCAAGGCCTTGAGCCGCGCGGGCCTGCAACCCGAGCAAATCGGCTACCTGAACCTGCACGGCACGGCGACACAACATAACGACGCGATGGAAAGCCTGGCGGTGACGGCGCTGTTCCCCAATGGCGTACCCTGCTCCTCGACCAAACCGATGACCGGTCACACCCTCGGCGCTGCCGGCGCACTGGAAGCGGCGTTCTGCTGGCTGAGCCTGAGCACAGACAACCGCGAGCATGCCCTGCCGCCCCACGTCTGGGACGGCCAGCCCGACCCCGAACTTCCAGCCCTGAAGTGGGTGACCCCGGCCAATCGCCTGGCGTCCATTGCTCCTCGCTACCTGATGAGCAACTCCTTTGCCTTCGGTGGCAACAACGTCAGCCTGATTATCGGAGACGCCCCATGATTGACTGGCCGCTCGCCGAACTGCTGCCTCATGCTGGCGACATGATCTTCATCGAGCAGATTCTGTCGTTCGATGACGAGCAGATTCCCCCCCGCCTCACCGTCAGGCCCGGCGGCCTGTTCAGCCGTCCCGACGGCAGCCTGCCGGCCTGGGTCGGTATCGAACTGATGGCCCAGAGTGTGGCCGCCTACGCCGGTTGCCACGCACGCCAGCGAGGCGATGCGGTGGAGCTGGGCTTCCTGCTCGGCACCCGTAAATTCGAATGCAACGTTGAACATTTCCCCGCCGGCACCGAGCTGACCATCCATGGGCTGCGCTCATTGGAGGACGACAACGGCATGGGTGTGTTCGAATGTCACATCAACGCACCCGGTATTCACGCCACCGCCCGTCTGAACGTGTTTCGCCCGCCTCAGGCCGCTCAATATCTTCATGAACCCGAAGGAGTCCAGTCATGACTGAATCCGTACTGGTCACCGGTTCCAGCCGTGGCATTGGCCGCGCCATCGCATTGCGCCTGGCTCAGGCCGGGCATGACATCGTGCTGCATTGCCGCAGCGGCCTGGCGGACGCCAGCCTGGTGCAGGCTGAAGTCGAGGCCCTGGGACGCACTGCGCGCATCCTGCAATTCGACGTGTCCGACCGCGCCAGTTGCAAGGCCATTCTCGAGGCTGACGTGGAAACCCACGGAGCCTATTACGGCGTCGTGCTCAACGCCGGCCTGACACGCGACGGTGCTTTTCCGGCCCTGAGCGAGGATGATTGGGATGTGGTGATGCGCACCAACCTCGACGGTTTCTACAACGTGCTGCACCCGGTGATGATGCCGATGATTCGTCGTCGCGCCGCCGGGCGCATTGTCTGTATCACGTCGGTGTCCGGGTTGATCGGCAACCGGGGCCAAGTGAACTACAGCGCCTCCAAGGCCGGCTTGATCGGCGCGGCGAAGGCGTTGGCGATCGAACTGGGCAAGCGCAAAATCACCGTCAACTGTGTCGCACCCGGCTTGATCGACACCGCGATGCTCGATGAAAATGTGCCGGTGGAAGAACTGATGAAAATGATTCCCGCACAGCGCATGGGCACCCCTGAAGAGGTGGCCGGCGCGGTGAATTTCCTGATGTCGGCGGAAGCGTCGTACATCACCCGGCAGGTTCTGGCCGTCAACGGAGGCCTGTGCTGATGAAGCGCGTCGTCGTCACCGGCATGGCCGGCATCACCTCACTGGGCAGCGATTGGGAGACCATCGCCGGCAACTTCGCAGCCAACCGCAGCGGCATTCGCCGGATGGATGAGTGGGACCGTTTCACCGAACTCAACACGCGCCTGGCCGGGCCCATCGATGACTTCAAGGTGCCGAGCCACTGGACCCGCAAGCAACTGCGCAGCATGGGCCGCGTATCACGCCTGGCGGTCGGCGCCGCGGAACAGGCTCTGGCCGACGCCGGATTGCTGGGCAACGCGATGATCAAGGACGGGCGCATGGGTGTGGCCTGCGGTTCTTCCACCGGCAGCACCGACGAGATCAAGGCATTCGGCAACATGCTGCTCAACTCGGTGGCCGAGGGCCTGAACGCCAACTCCTACGTGCGCATGATGCCGCACACCACCGCGGCGAACATCAGCATCTTCTTCGGCCTTACCGGGCGCCTGATCCCGACCTCCAGCGCCTGCACCAGCGGCAGCCAGGGCATCGGTTACGCCTACGAGTCGGTCAAATTCGGCCGCCTGCCGCTGATGCTCGCGGGTGGCGCCGAAGAACTGTGCCCCACCGAAGCCATGGTCTTCGATGCGCTCTACGCCACCAGCCTGAAAAACGATGCACCGCAGACCAGCCCTCGCCCTTACGACACCGGACGCGATGGCCTGGTGATCGGTGAAGGCGGTGGCATGCTGGTGCTCGAGGAACTGGAACACGCACTGGCCCGCGGCGCACATATCCATGCCGAACTCGTCGGGTTCGGCAGCAATGCCGACGGCCAGCACGCCACCCGTCCTGAGCAGTCCACCATGCGCCGGGCCATGGAACTGGCCCTGGAAGACGCCGGGTTGCAGCCTTCGGACATCGGCTACGTGAATGGCCACGGCACGGCAACCGAACAGGGCGATATCGCTGAAACACTGGCGACCAGCAGCCTGTTCGGCGAGCACATGCCGATCAGCTCGCAGAAGAGTTTCCTCGGCCACACCCTGGGCGCCTGCGGCGCGCTGGAGTCCTGGTTCAGCATCGAAATGATGAACCGCGACCTGTATGTTCACACCTTCAACCTCGACGAGGTCGACCCGAACTGCGGCAAGCTCGATTACCTGCGTGGTGAGTTTCGGCAGATGAGTAATCAGTATGTGATGAACAATAACTTTGCGTTTGGTGGGGTTAATACCTCGTTGATCTTTCGGCGGTGGGCATAAATCCAGTCATTCAACGTTTTCAGTAACGCCAGAACGACAAAGGGCGCCTTTCGGCGCCCTTTTACAAACAGGTCGGCTTGTCATCGCCCTTCACCTGTCTGGCTCTGTGATGGCTGGTTGCCCAGGATCCTCAGAGTCTCACAAGCCCTTTCGGGAACACGGATAGTATTGCCCGCAATGGAGTGATGGACAAGAGGGGGCAACTCGCCTGTCTGAGCCGCATTCGGCCCCATCACAGACCCAGCGCCTTACGTACCGCATCCGCCAGATCAGGCGCCGTGATTGCCTTCCGCGCTGGCTTGTTCCGACTTGGCGTAGGCTAACGCTACTCGACCAA
>DQGF01000330.1 GCA_003525045.1 Pseudomonas sp.
CGATCACCTGTGGCGAGGGAGCTTGCTCCCGCTCGGCTGCGAAGCAGTCGCAAACCTGTGAATGCGGTTTACCTGATACACCCGGCCGTTGATTTGGGACTGCTTCGCAGTCCAACGGGAGCAAGCTCCCTCGCCACAAAAAGCCCGATCAATCAGCTGAGTTGTTCAAGCCCGGGCCGCACGCCAGGCATCGATCAATTCGACAAATGTCCCCTGCACCTGGCGGATCAATGCCTCATCGTCGATTTCCCCGGCCAGCCACGCACGACTCGGTTCCTGAAAAATCGTCCGACCCACGGCAAACCCGCGGCAGGTCTGGCTCTGGCTGGCCTGTTGAAACCCTTCGGCCAGCGCCGCCGCCGGCGCATTCAAGCCCAGCAGCACCACGCCACGGCAGTACGGATCGCGTGCCTGGATCAGTTCGTCGAGTTGTTGCCACTCCTCGGCGCTCTGCGCTTCGATCTTCCACCACGCCGGGTAGATGCCCAGGTTGTAGAGGCGTTTCAGCGCGCGATACAGCACGTCCGGATGGGTCGACGGATGATCCTTGGGCGGGATGATTTCCAGCAGCAGTTCATGACCGCTGACCTGGGATGCCTGATACAAACCCTTGAGCTGCGCTTCCTGTTCCAGGCGCAGCATCGGTTCGTCGTCCGGGTGGAATTGCACCAGGCACTTGATGATCTGCTCCTGCGGCCAGGCAATCAGGTTGCTGCCGATCGAGCGACCGTGCTCGAAAGCCAACGGCCGCGAACCTTGCACTTCCACCGGGCGCGCCACCCACCAACCGCGACCGGTGGCGGCGTTCAGCGAGTCCTGGCCGAAACGTTGATCGGCCAGCAGCCCGACATCGGCCTCGATGCCTTGCTCGCGCAAATCGGCTTCGACCCGCTCCACGGCGTTGATAAAGAGTTGTTTGAGTTCGCAGATAGCGTTCAGTTCGCGACCGCTCTTGTGCGCCAGCTCCACCAGCTGCCAGCGATGGTCGAAGGCAAAGATGAACAGTTGCTTCCATTGTTTGCGTGGCACGCTGACCTGATGCAGGCGTTGCAATACCGCGTCCTGATCCGGCCGGGTAATCGGCACCGGGCTGTTGAACAGGTAATCGAGTTCGGCACGGGTCGGCATCGCCGGGGCGCAGGCATGGCGCGACACCACCAGACCGCCGCAGGCATTGGCCAACTGGCAGCAGCGCTGGTCGCTGGCGTCCTCCAGCCAACCGCTGAGGAAGCCCGACATGAAGGCATCGCCGGCGCCCAGCACATTCAGCACTTCGACGCGTACGCCGGGATAGATCGCGCCGTCTTCGAGACGCGCCGGGATCGCTCCGTGAAGCACCGTGCAGCCCTGCGGCCCAAGCTTGACCACCAGGGTCGCCGCGCTCAGGCGCCGCACATTGCACAGCGCGGTATGTAAATCCTCGGCGCCGCCGGCGATCAGGAACTCTTCTTCAGTGCCGACGATCAGGTCGAAACGCGGGAGGATTTTCTGCACATGCTGGCTGACGTTCTGGTCGGCGACAAAACGGGTTTCACCGTCGGCCTTGCCCGCCAGGCCCCAGAGCACCGGGCGATAGTCGATGTCCAGCACGCGTTTGACGTCGTGCTTCTCGGCGTAGTCCAGGGCCTGGATGCTCGCCTTGTACACGCCGTCGGTGGAGAAATGGGTGCCGGTGATCAGCAAGGCCTTGCTGGAAGCGATGAAGGCTTCGCTGATGTCTTCGGCCCGCAGCGCCATGTCGGCGCAGTTCTCGCGATAGAACACCAAAGGAAAGGTCTCGCGATCCTTGAGGCCGAGCAGCACCATGGCGGTCAGGCGTTCCGGATCGACCTTTATACCGCTGACGTCGCAACCTTCACGGGTCAGGGATTCGACCAGGAAGCGGCCCATGTGGTCGTCCCCTACCCGGCTCAGCATCGCCGACTTGAGCCCCAACCGGGCGGTGCCGAACGCGATGTTGGCGGACGAGCCGCCCAGGTACTTGGCGAAGCTGCTGACATCCTCCAGCCGCGCCCCGACTTGCTGCGCATAGAGATCGACGCCAAGGCGCCCCAGGCAAATCAGATCCAATTGACGCCCACTGGCAAAACGAGTCTGGCCCATGCTGGCTCCTGTTATTTTTATCAGCCTGCGTCCGGGCGATGACCGCGCCGAACGCTCTTGGTGGATGCAGACTAAAACGTCCGGGGCAGAACAATCAATAATTATTCTAAATATTTTTTACGTGGAATATTTTTTCCAATAAACTGAGGTGCGAGCGTTCCAGGCATAGTGCATCGTTTCAGCAAACCCCATGCCGAAGGCAAGCTCAAGTTTTAGTCGGGCCTACCCTGTAGACTGCGCACAGCCAACCTATTGTCAGGAGCTGACCTGCCAAGTCATTCCTATAAGAACAAGCCAGAAGGATTCCCTATGTCCCGCACCGATCAGCCGGCCACGACCGAGAGCACGCCCGAGAGCGATCCTGGCCCCCCGATCAATGCCGAACGTCTGCTGCAACTGATCACCGAGGAATACGAAAGCCTGCCGCGACAGCTCAAGCGCATCGCCAGCTACATGAGCCAGCAGAGCGACCGGATCATGGTCGACCGCATCAGCGACATCGCCCGCGAATGCGAAGTGCATCCCTCGGCCATCGTGCGGTTCTCCCAGCGCTTCGGTTTCAGTGGTTTCAGCGAGATGCAGGCGCTGTTCCGCGAGGCCTATACCCACAAGACCACGCCGGTGCAGAACTACCAGCAGCGCATCCGCAGCATGATCGCCAACAAGTCGCAGAAGGCCAGCGGCGGCGACCTGGCGCGCGAGTGCATCAACGCGACCCTGTCGGGTATCGAACGCCTGGGGCTGGAGCTCGATGACCAGGCCTTCGACAAGGCCGTGGACCTGGTGGTGAATGCCGATAACATCTACGTGGTCGGCGTGCGCCGCTCCTTCGCCGTGGCCGACTACCTGGTCTACAACCTGCAACACACCAACAAGCGCATCCATCTGATCTCCGGGCTCGGCGGCAGCTACCGCGAGCAGATGCGCAGCGTGCGCGCCAATGACCTGGTAATCGCGATCAGCTTCACGCCCTACGGCAAGGAAACCCAGCATTGCCTGCGCATCGCCCAGCACCATCAGGCGAAAACCCTGATCATCACCGACAGCAATCTTTCGCCCTTGGCCAAGCGCGCCAACACGGTGCTGCTGGTCAATGAAGGCAGCTCGTTTGCCTTCCGTTCGTTGAGTGCGACGCTGTGCTTGTGCCAGGCGTTGTTTATCGCCGTCGCCTATCGCCTGGAATTGAAGGTCGATGAGATTCACGAGCAGGTGGGCTTCGAGGATTAGCGCGCTGAACCTTCGAGCAATTCCAGAAGATCAACCCGGCGGTCAAGGATCGAGTAGACAGATTTGTTTTGGATGATCTGGCCCCTTCGCGAGCAGGCTCGCTCCCACAGTTGATCTCCAGTGTTCGGAAATTTTGCATCCACCGGAGGACACATGTGGGAGCGAGCCTGCTC
>DQGF01000153.1 GCA_003525045.1 Pseudomonas sp.
GGAATGCATTTCAAATGTGGGAGCGAGCCTGCTCGCGAAGAGGCCCTTATGGGCAGCGTAAGTCTCAGACGCTGAGCAACAGGAATTCCCGCTCCCAGGAGCTGATCACCCGCTTGAAGTTCTCGTGTTCGGCGCGCTTGACCGCGACATAACCGCGGACGAATTTGCTGCCCAGATAACGGCCGATGGTTTCGCACTCTTCCATCTGCGTCAGAGCGTCTTCGATGGTGATCGGCAGGCGCAGATTGCGCCGCTCGTAGGCTCGGCCCTGGACCGCAGCGCTCGGTTCGATGCGCTCGACCATGCCCAGATACCCACACAACAAACTCGCCGCAATCGCCAGATACGGGTTGGCATCAGCCCCCGGCAAGCGGTTCTCCACGCGCATCGACTCCGGCGTTGAGGTCGGTACGCGCAGGCCGACGGTACGGTTTTCTTCACCCCATTCGACGTTCACCGGCGCCGAGGTGTCCGGCAGGAACCGGCGGAAGGAGTTCACATTGGGCGCAAACATCGGCAGCACTTTGGGGATGTACTTTTGCAGGCCGCCGATATGGTGCAGGAACAACTCGCTCATGTTGCCGTCGGCATCGGCGAAAACCGGCCGGCCGCTGGCGATATCGACCACGCTCTGGTGAATATGCATGGCACTGCCAGGCTCATCGCCGATCGGCTTGGCCATGAAGGTCGCGGTGACGTTGTGCTTGAGCGCCGCCTCACGCAAGGTGCGCTTGAACACGGTGATCTGGTCCGCCAGGTCCAGCGCGTCGCCATGACGGAAGTTGATTTCCATCTGCGCCGGGCCGTCTTCGTGGATCAGTGTGTCGAGGTCCAGGCCCTGCAGTTCACACCAGTCGTAGACGTCCTCGAACAGCGGATCGAATTCGTTGGCGGCGTCGATGGAAAACGACTGTCGGCCACTTTCCGCGCGGCCCGAACGGCCCAGCGGGGCCTTGAGCGGCAAGTCCGGATCTTCGCAGCGCTGGGTCAGGTAGAACTCCATTTCCGGCGCGACGATCGGCTTCCAGCCTTTGTCGGTGTACAGCTGCAGGATTTTCTTCAGCACGTTTCGCGGCGACAGTTCGATGGGGTTGCCGAACTTGTCGAAGGTGTCGTGAATGACGATGGCGGTCGGCTCGATGGCCCATGGAATCACGTAAACCGCGTCGGAGACGGGCTTGCACACCATATCGATGTCGGCCGGATCGAGCAGGTCGTAGTAGATGTCGTCGTCGACAAAGTCCCCGGTTACCGTTTGCAACAACACACTTTCCGGCAGGCGCATGCCTCGCTCATGCAGGAACTTGTTGGTGGGTGCGATTTTGCCGCGTGCAATGCCCGTCAGGTCGCTGACGACACACTCGACTTCGGTAATCTTGTGATCTTTCAGCCACGTGAACAGCTGATCGAAAGGGACATTCATAAAGACCTCGTTATTGGTTTTATTAACGCCGGGGAGGACGGTTTCATCCGCCGGACACTTCCCCTGTGGCGCGTTGACGACTATCTTGGGCGAGCCTTGCCGTTCCATCTATCCACTTTCAGCAGCACCAAAACGCACCAAACGAGTGCGTAAGGTCATCCATGACAGCGTGTAATCCGTTACAAGTCCAAGCGTTCAACACCGCCGATGTTGCCGAGCAAATCCGCGCCACACCGGGCTGGGTCCAGCATTACCAGCAGATGTCGCCGGGGCATTTCGCCGGGCGGGTGCGCTATCTGGATCTGCAAGGCGTGGAGATCTATGAGGAACACATGAACACCCGGGTCGAGCAGAATTTCAGCGCGCCCGAAGGCTCGCTGGCGTTCTGTTTCGATCGCAGCGACAACGCGCTGTATGTGTTGAATGAAGAAAGTCGCAACATCTGGATCACCCCGGAGAACTACCAGGAAATCGCCGTGGTGTTCGGTCCGGAGTTCGTTCAGCGTCACGGTTTGAATGTCGCCAGGCTCGATGGACTGTTCCTGGCGCCGCTGAGCTCGGGGCAGAACGCGCTGTTCAGCCGCTGGTTGAGCGGGACCTTGACCCGGCTGGCGCAGACGCTCGATCCGCCTAGCAAGGAGGCATTGACCCAGCAGTTGCTGGAGGACTGCCTGTACCTCCTCGACAACGCCTGCGTCTGCCTCGATCGCGGTGGTCTGCAGCGCCGCGCCGAAGAACGCGCGGTGATGAAACGCATTGGTGAATGGGCGGCGGACTCCCCGGAAGAAACCCTGAATCTGCTGGAGCTTTCCCGGATCGCCGGGGTTTCCCTGCGTCAGTTGCAGCATGCGTTCAAGGCCTATACCGGCATGACTCCCGCCCATTGGCTACGTTTACGCCGGCTCAACAGCGCGCACCGTGAGCTGCTCAAGCGCTCGCCCATGGAAACCACGGTGGCCGAAGTGGCGATGCAGTGGTCGTTCTGGCATCTGGGAAGGTTTTCCAGCAGCTATCGAGCGTTGTTTCAAGAGTTGCCAAGTGAAACGCTTAAGCGTACCCGTCGGTATTAATTGCACTATTAAAAGCCGTTGTTATTGCGATCCCGATAGTTGTTTATTTGCTCGAATGGCTCACGTAATCCTTGTCTGTAGGAAACGTCCTGCAAATGTAGCTTTATGTTTCTATGGTCATTAAATAGTGAACTTATATTCGTGTTTATCAATGAGTTGGCTCGACTTCTTAATCTATTTTAGTGGTTTGAGCGCGGCTAAAAGCTCAACTAGCTTCTGTATCGTCGATACAAGTGGTGTGTCGATTTTTGATGACAGAGGCGAATTAAATGACTGCTCTTTTGAACGAATCGGAAAGTAGCAATGACCTTCCCAAAGCGGTACTTCATCTGATTTCGGGAGAGTTTCCCGGGGTGGCGCGTAGCGCCGGGGTCTTTACCAAAGAAGATGTAATCAAGATAAAGCAGTACGTAAAGAAAGGTCTCGCACTGCCCAGTGAGTTACCGGAGGTTGAGTCCTACCTGAAGTACACCAAAGTGAACATCGCCGGACTGGAGCCGAGCGATATACAGGTATTGTTCAAGAAGATCAGAATTCATGCATCCAGTTGGGACGGCGTAGAAAATAAAATTCTTCAGCAAAGCATCGACCTGAGTTCCGCGGCCAGGAATATCGTCAGCAGTGGCGGTGAAATCATTTCCGTCATCAAGGAAATGCCGATCATGGACCGCGTTCGCACGACCTTGGGCGAGATCAGCAAGAATGACCTCGAAGGCATCCGCTATACGTCTGACGATGGTGAAGTGGCGTCGGCCGTGACCGAGATCATTGAATTGATGAAGGTGGATATCAAACGCCAGCAAAGCGCAACAAAAGAACTGAAAGACCGCATCTCCAACTTCAAAATCGAGCTGTCCGGCGGTGAGTTGTCCAGCGGAAAACGCGTGTTTGGGCTGCAGTCTGAAGTAAAGGGGAAATATGACTTGATGGAGCGTAACAATCTGCTCGAATCCATCGCCAGCGCCCAACAAACCATCAGTGAAAAAAAGGCACGTATTAGCCAACTGGACAAGGACTACGACTATTACGTCGGCATGTCGTTTTCCGGTGGTCTGCCGATCTTCTGGCCTATTTCAGGCTCGATTTTCGGTCCGAAAGCCGAGGCCGCCCGCAAAGAGCGAAACGCGCTGAAAACAGAGGTCGACGCGCTGGAGGTGTCCGTCAGCGGTAAACAGAACCTGCAGAGCGCCATAGAAAGCTCCCTGTCGAATTTTGGCGATATCGGCATTCGCATGGCCGGCGCGGAAGCCGCCCTCAATATCCTGAACACTATGTGGCAAACCATCCTGAGCAAAGTCGATTCGTCTGCCGAACAGTTTGGACGCATCAACAATGCACTGCGCCTGACTTCATTTGTTGCCGAGTTCGCGCAGGTGATCGACCCGTGGCGCGATGTCAAAAATACCGCCGGCGACCTGGTGGTCATTTTTAATGAAGCCCTTGAAGAATACAAAAAGACCTTCAACTGATCGCCCCTACGGACAAAAGGATATTGCCATGAGCAGTGTGACGCCGATTGATACCCCGGTTGTTCCGGTTATTGACGTAAAAACCATCATTCAAACCATCCGTGACGTCTCCAGGCTGGCGAACTTCAGAAGTGAGCGACCGGACGTGCTGCAAGAGAGAGCACAGCAGGTGGCCGCGTATTTGAATAACATCGATACCCATATGCGTGAGTCCTTTCCTGTGTTGCTGACCGCACTGAACAACGCATCCAGGCAACAATGGTTCGAGGTCCTTGACGAGTTGAACGGCGCTTTGGAGAGACAGGATCTGACGCCGGAAGATCGAGCGCTGGTGAGCGACGAGCTGTCGAATGTCAAAAGCAATATCGAGGCGCTGCTTGAGGGCGTTGAAGCAAAATTTGTCGCGCGTTCCCGGCTCCTTGCGAACGAAGTGCTTAGCCTTTACAAGATCGAAATCGGTGAGCGAGCGGATGAGCCGCTAAAGGTCTCACGTGCCCGAAAAGCCAGGATCCTGGCTCAGCTGAATGACCACAACCTCAATAAAGCGGCTTGCACCGAGCAGCGGGACACACTGGTAAAGGCGCAGGATGTCATTCGCGAGTTCAATCTGGCGGACATGTATAAAAACTACATACCGGAAGGCAAGGCCCTGGACGGTATGGACCTGGAAAACCCGAAAAAAGAAGCCGTCAAACAAGGTATCGAGTTGGTCAGAAAGGTGCTGGGAGTTGTTTCCGACGGCATCAAATACACTGAACTGGCGACCTCGCGAAACAATCTGGACCTGGAGATTCAGACGATCAGCCGGCTGATCGAAGGACTCAATATAGAGCTGCAGGGTGCCGAAGACGTCTTGTCCGATGTCACCGCCGTTGTAGAAATCGGCCAACGACGCAGGGTTGTGGGTGACGAGATCATGGCAGTGGCGGATGTGTGGGGAGGGTTTTCATTGAACCTTGAAACACTGAAAAGCGAGGAGTACAGCCAGGCGGGGCTGCGCAGGTTACTGGCACGATACAAAGACCCTCTGCAGCGATTGGCGGCAGACTACAACAGCACCATGATTAACTAGGGGGAGCAGCCGTCAGTCCAAAGTCGGGAAGGGCGAGTGGGGGGTGATCTACAATCTTTGATGCTGAGCCCATTGCGGGTTTACTCGGAGGTCGTCATGAATAGATTGTCTTCCATTAGCCTGTGCGTCGCATTATCGGCTGCCTGTACCCAGGGCTGGGCGGAGACGGTCGTGCCGATGAAGGGGCAGACTTCACAACAAACCCAGCTGGACATCAATGAGTGCAATAGCGTGGCGGCCAGTCAGGCTTCATCCACGGCTCCGGCTACCGGCGGCAGGCTGAAGGGTGCCGCGGCAGGCGCCGCCGCCGGGGCGGCAGGAGCCCAGGTGCGCGGGCGTCAGCATGACGAGTTTTATGATCGGGCCGATGACGACGTGAAGCAGGATTATCGGCAGAATCGGGCAAAAGAAACCGCGGCAGCGGGCATGGTGGTCGGTGGTTCGCGCCAGCGTCAGGAACGCCGGGCGCAGGAGAAAACCAGCGCGGCAACCAGTTCGACGGCCTATACCAGTTGCCTGCAAGGCAAGGGCTATCAGGTTAACCCTTGAGCTGGATTTGACTGTCGC
>DQGF01000154.1:0-550 GCA_003525045.1 Pseudomonas sp.
CTGCCGCCGCCGACGCCGATCACCGAATCGCAATCATGGTTTTTCAGGAAGGCCACGGCGCGCTCCCGCACGTCGGTTGTGGGGTTGGGCTCGACGCCGGAAAATACTTCGTAGCCGATCTCGTTTTCGGGATTTCTTCGGTTCTTATGGGGGCGCAAACACTAATAAGCGCCGCCGACTGCCGATAATGAAAAGGTCTGATCCGGTGATCACCCTTGGTCATCCCCCTGTGAGCCGGTTTGCAGTGGTAACTTAAGGTTTTCAACGGTCAGGAGCATGGTCATGGATTTGGGTATATCGGGGCGCTGGGCAATCGTCTGCGCCGCCAGCAAGGGGCTGGGGCTGGCCTGTGCACGGGCCTTGGCGAAGGAGGGCGTCAACCTGGTGATCAACGCCCGTGGTAACGACACCTTGCAGACCGCCGCAGAAGAATTGCGCCAACTGGCACCGGGCATCGAAGTGCGCACGGTGGCCGGGGACATCAGCGAACCGGCGGTGCGCGAGCAGGTATTGGCCGCCTGTGCGCAGGTCGACATCCTGGTCAATAACG
>DQGF01000154.1:840-1014 GCA_003525045.1 Pseudomonas sp.
CGACATCCTGGTCAATAACGCAGGCGGGCCACCGCCGGGCGACTTTCGCGACTGGCAGCGCGAGGACTGGCTGAAGGCGCTGGATGCCAACATGCTGACGCCCATCGAGCTGATCAAGGCCTGTGTCGATGGCATGGCCGAGCGCGGTTTTGGGCGCATCGTCAACATCACGTC
>DQGF01000154.1:1285-5120 GCA_003525045.1 Pseudomonas sp.
GCGAACGCAAGTTCGGCCGCATCGTCAACATCACGTCCGGCGCGGTGAAGGCACCGATCGATGTGCTGGGCCTGTCCAATGGCGCCCGCAGCGGCCTGACCGGTTTCATCGCCGGGCTCGCGCGGCAGTCGCGGCTGGCGGGCAATAACGTGACCATCAACAACTTGCTGCCGGGCCCGTTCGACACCGAGCGCCTGCACAAGACCCTGAGTGCCGCCGCCGACGCCAACGGGTCCAGCGTTGAAAGCATCAGCGAACAACGGCGTAAAAATGTTCCGGCCCAGCGTTTCGGCCAGCCCGATGAGTTCGGCGCCTATTGCGCGTTCGTCTGCAGCGCCCACGCCGGCTTCCTTACCGGGCAAAACCTGTTGCTGGACGGTGGCAATTACCCCGGTACGTTCTGATCTGCCTGGCATTGGCCGAGCGGGTGCTGGCGACGCGGGCCTGGTAACGGGCGTACCGATGATCAGCGTTTGCGATGCCGTTCGTCGATGCGGGCTATGCTTGGCAGTGCGCCCATTGCAATGGGAGACCTCTGATGATCAACGTACGCACTGCCCGCATGCTTGCCGATTACAAGCGCTGGGCCGATCAACGCCTCTTTGACAGCCTGGCCGCCTTGCCGCCGGGTGAGGTGAATAAAGAGCGGGTTTCGGTGTTCAAGAACATGATCGGCACCCTGAACCACATCTACGTGGTGGACTGCATCTGGCAGGCCCACCTCGAAGGCCGAGGGCACGGCTTCAAGACGTCACACGATCTGCTGCATCCCGAACTGGCTGATCTGCGCGCGGCGCAAAAGGCCATCGATCACTGGTACTGCGACTGGAGCGAACGGCAGACCGATGAATCGCTGGATCAACCCGTCGAGTTCAGTTTTGTCTCGGGTGAAAGCGGCACCATGAGCGCCGGTGCGATGCTGCTGCACGTGGTCAATCACGCCAGCTATCACCGCGGCTGGGTGGTGCAGATGTATTTCGAGATTCCGGTCATGCCACCGGTCACGGACATGCCGGTGTACTTGCGCGAGTCCGCTCCGGTTGCTTTGCGCTCGCTCAATGCGCCGGCAGTGGCGCGGACATGTGCTGTACAATTTTCGAGCGCAACCAGCGTTCTGCCGGATCGTTATCGTTGACCCCGTTCCAGACCATGGACAGTTCGGACAGCACGATGTCAAACGGCGGGGCGTCGGCACGCAACTGGCTGCTGCCTTCAATCAGCGCGCACGCCGCGTAGTCCGGCACCGTGGCGAGCATATCGGTACCTGCGAGCAAGGCACGCAGGCCGGCGAACTGCGGCACTGCCAGCACCACCCGGCGCGAACGACCGATACGGGCCAGGTCGTTGTCGATGGCACCGGTCAGATCGCCGGAAAACGACACCAGCGCGTGCGGCCGTTCGCAATAGTCATCCAGGGTCAGCGTGCCAGGACGGCTGTCGCCGCGCAGGATCTTGACACTCAGGTCGCGCAGCTTTTTGCGTTTGGCGTTGGCCGGAGCTTACTGGTGCAATGGGCGGCAAAGCCACCTCAAGTGCTTGAAGTTAGATGCGGACACTGTGGGAGCGAGCCTGCTCGCGAAGAGGCCGGCCGCCCGAGCGCACATTTCAGCCGTTGTGAACCGCCCCCGGTTCAGTCAGCACCTTCCTGAACGTCTCCACCAGCGGCCGCAAATTGATCCGGTGCCACGCCGCCCACAGCGGGGTGGTGAAGCAAATCCATGGCACTTCCCGCAGCACCACCCCCGGTGGCGCATTGCGACTCAAGCCTTTTTGAATCATCGCAATCCCCAGTCCCGACGCCACCAGTCCCAGCGCGGTAAAAGGTTCGGTGGCTTCCATGCGAATGTCCGGGGTGAAGCCGGCGCGGATGCAGGCGCTGACGAAGTCTTCGCGGCTGGCGCAGTTCTGGCGGTGTTGCACGCCGATCCATTCCTGATCGGCGAGGTCGGCCGGGGTCAGTGTTTTTTGCTGCGCCAAAGGATGATGCTCGGGCAACGCCAGCAGCATCGGGTCGTCCAGCACCTGAAAGCCCAGCAGGTCCGGATCGTCGGCGACGGGCGGTTCACTGACCAGGGCGATATCGAGACTACGCTGTCGCAGGCCTTCGAGTTGTTCGGCGGAGCTCAGGTTGTACAGCGCGACGTGCACGTTCGGCCGGTCGTCGCGCAGCACCCGCAAGGCATTCGGCAGCACCCCGGCATGCATGGCGTTTTCGATGTAGCCGATGCACAGGCCGCCTTCTTCGCCGCGACCCAGGCGCTTGCCAAGGGATTCCAGGCGGTTGGCGTGGGTCAGCAGGGCGCGGGTTTCGGCGAGAAAAGTCTGGCCGTCACGGGTCAGGCGAATGCGCTGCTGGCTGCGCTCGAACAGGGTCAGCCCCAGGCGTTCCTCAAGCTGGGCGATCTGCCGGCTCAGCGGCGACTGGGAAATGTGCAGGCGTTCGGCGGCGCGACCGACGTGTTCTTCTTCGGCGACGGCGACGAAGTAGCGCAACTGGCGGAAGTCGATCATGTCAGACCTCTGGGGACTCAAGTGCTGCACATTGTGTCTTGGACGGTCCGATCATCGCAATCTAGGATCTGCTCATCGGTCACCTGCACTATTTGATAAAGGGCGACCTCTGAAACCGACGAGGATTGAATCATGAGCTTGAAAAACAAACTGCCCGGCACCCTGGGTTTTGGTACCGCGCCATTGGGCAATATGTTCCGCGCCATTCCCGAAGAAGAGGCGATGGCCACCGTGCATGCGGCCTGGGATGCCGGCGTGCGTTACTTCGACACCGCACCGTTTTACGGTTCGGGCCTGTCGGAGATTCGCCTGGGTACTGCGCTGGCCCGATACAACCGCGATGACTATGTGCTGAGCAGCAAGGTCGGTCGGGTGATTCTTGATGAAGTCGAAGACGCCGCGGCCCGGGATCTGGGCGAGAAGAGCGGAGTTTTCGAACACGGTCGCCCGAACAAGATCGTCAACGATTACAGCGCCGACGCGACCCTGCGTTCGATTGAAGACAGCCTCAAGCGCCTGCAAACCGATCGCCTGGACATCGTCTGGGTGCATGACATCGCCCAGGACTTCTACGGTGATCAATGGCTGGAATACTTCAACCAGGCCCGCACCGGCGCTTTCAAAGTGCTGACCCGTTTGCGCGAAGAAGGCGTGATCAAGGGCTGGGGACTGGGGGTGAACAAGGTCGAGCCTTGCGAACTGACGCTTGATTTGACCGAAGCGCAGCCGGACGGCTTTCTGTTGGCGGGGCGCTACACGCTGCTCGATCACGACCGTGCCTTGCAGCGTTTGATGGATGCGGCCCTGGCACAGAACGTCGAGATCGTGGTCGGTGGTCCGTACAGCTCGGGCATCCTCGCTGGCGGCACGCATTTCGAATATCAGAAGGCCAGCCCGGCGATCGTCGATAAAGTCGAGCAGATCAAACGCATTGCGGCCGCCCATGGAGTCGACATCAAGGCGGCGGCGTTGCAATTCTCCCTGGCGAACCCGGCGGTGGCGGCGGTGATTCCAGGTTCCAGCCGTCCGCAGCGGATTGCCGAAGATGTGGCTGCGTTGTCGGCGGTGATTCCGGCTGCCTTCTGGCAGGCAATGCGCGAGGCGAAGCTGGTGTCCGAGCGCGCACCGTTGCCGATCACAGGAGCTAAAGCATGAAGATTGATTTGAGCGGGAAATTGGCGATTGTCAGCGGTAGCACCGCCGGCATTGGCCTGGGCATCAGCAAGGCATTGGCCGAGTCCGGTGCCACGGTGGTAGTGATCGGCCGCGACACGGCCAAGGTCGAGCAGGCGCTGGCGAGCATTCGCCAGCGCCTGCCGGGCGC
>DQGF01000154.1:5411-5813 GCA_003525045.1 Pseudomonas sp.
GCCCCTGCCGGGCGCGCAGTTGCGCGGCCTGACCGCGGACCTGGGCACCGCCGAAGGCGCTGAGCAGCTGTTCGCCGCCGAACCGCGGGCCGACATCCTGGTGAACAACCTCGGGATCTTCAACGAGGTGGATTTCTTTGACGCCCCGGACAGCGAGTGGACGCGCTTCTACGAGGTCAACGTGATCTCCGGCGTGCGCCTGGCCCGGCATTACGTGCCGGACATGGTGAAGCAGGGCTGGGGCCGGGTGATTTTCCTGTCCTCGGAATCCGGAGTGGCGATCCCCGCCGACATGATCAACTACGGCGTGACCAAAAGCGCTAACCTCGCGGTGTCTCACGGCCTGGCCAAACGGCTGGCGGGCACTGGCGTGACGGTTAACGCGATCCTGCCGGGGCCGAC
>DQGF01000080.1 GCA_003525045.1 Pseudomonas sp.
TCGCCGGTGTGCAGCCAGCCTTCGGCGTCGATGGCTTCGCGGGTCGCTTCGGGGTTCTGGAAATAGCCCTGCATGATGTGGAACCCCCGCAGGCAGATCTCGCCGGTTTGCCCTGCGCTCAGCGCCTGGTTGTGTGGATCGCGGATGCTGACTTCGGTGCCGGCAATCGGCCGGCCGCTAGTGCCGGCGATCACCTGCGCCGAGTCTCGCGGATCGCAAATAGTCGCCAGCCCGCCGCACTCGGTCAGGCCGTAGGCGGTGGTCACCACGGCAAATCCCAACTCGTTGCGCATGCGTTCGATCAGGCTCGGCGGAATGCTGGCCGAGCCGGTCACTGCAATGCGCAGGCTCGACAGATCGGTCTGCTTGAGCAGCGGGTGGGCCAGCAGCGACAGGTACAGGGTGGGTGCGCCGGGCAGTACGCTGATGCGCTCACGGGCGATGCGCTGGAACACCTGTTCAGCCTCGAACACCGCATGGGGCAGGATGGTCGCCCCGCCGATCAGGCACGTCAGCCAGCCGGCCTTGTAGCCAAAGGCGTGGAAGAACGGGTTAACGATCAGGTAGCGGTCCCCCGGCACCAGGCCGATGACCTTGACGTATTCGGTGAAGGCCCGCAGGTTCTGGCCGTGGCCACTCATCACGCCCTTGGGTTTGCCGGTGGTGCCGGAGGTGAACAACAGGTCGCACATGGCCTCGGGTCCGACCGCCAGTGCGCGACGCTTGGCGCTATCGGTGTCGATGGTCGCGCCGCCGCGCAGAAACTGTGCAAGCGTCAAGTCCGAAGACAGCCCGGTCGTATCGCCATCAAGCATCACCAGGTGTTCGAGGCTGGCCGGTCGATGGGGAGCGAGCAGCGCCGGGTAATCGACGTCGAGAAAACGCTGCTGGACAAACAACACGCGGCAGCCGCTGCGTTCCAGTACATCGGCGGCCTCAACGCCCTTCATGCGCGTGTTGATCGGCACCAGCACCGCACCCGCGCATTGAATGCCCAGCGCCGTAAGGATCCAGTCACCGCTGTTCGGCGCCCAGATTCCGACCCGGTCACCGGCCTGGATCCCCAAGGCCATCAAGCCCCGGGCAAAACCCATGATGCGCTCGGGCAACTCGGCGTAATCGATGTACCGGCCGTTTTCCTCGATAGCAATGCGCCCGGCAAAGCGTTCGGCACTGCTAAAGACCAACTGGGCCAGGGTGGTGGGTGCCGCGCTCGGAGGCAGGGCAAGGTTCAGGCTCTGATTCATCATAGGCTCGGGCTTGGCATCATTCGGGGGCATCATTCGGGGAAGCGGATACGCAGTTGCGCACTGGTGGGCACCGCCTGACAGGCAAGAATCCAGCCTTCGGCCAGGTCCCCGGCATCCAGTGCGTCGTTGTGCAGCAGCTCGACGTCGCCGCTTACCAGCGTGCACATGCACGAAGCGCAGCCACCGACACGACAGGCGCTGGGCGGTTTGAGGCCGGCACGCTCCATGGCGGCCAGCACGGTTTCGCCGCTGTCACAGGCCAGGTGGTGGTCCTCGCCATCCAGGCGTACCGCCAACTGCGCGGCCACTGCCGCCTCGCTGCTGGCCGACAGCGGCAGTTCGCCTTCGCCGGGCAGCGAGACGAAACGCTCGACATGCATGCGCCGGTCCGGCATGCCCAGCCCCTTGAGCGCGCTGACGGCCGCGTCCATGAAGGGGCCCGGACCACAAATGAATGCCTGGGCATCGATGAACGGACGCGCCAGCTCAGCCAGTTGCCCGACGCTCGGAATGCCCTGCACCGAGTCGAGCCAATGGACGATTTGCAGGCGTTGCGGATGAACGCTTGCCAGAACCTTGAGTTCATCCTTGAAAATCACCGACGCCTCATCGCGGTTGGCGTAGATCAACAGGATCCGGCCTGTTCCAGCGAGCAACGCCGAACGCAGGATCGACAGCACCGGAGTCACGCCACTGCCACCGCCGAAGAGCAGCAAGTCGCCGTCCAGGCTGCGTGGCACAAACACCCCGGCCGGTGGCAACACCTCCAGGGTCTGGCCGGCCTGCAACTCACCGCACAGCCAGTTCGAGGCGCGTCCCTCGTGCACGCGCTTGACCGTGACCCGCAATGGCTCGTCCAACAACGGCGTGCTGGACAAGGAGTAACAACGAGGTAGCCAGCCGTCCTCGAAGGGCACTCGCAAGGTCAGGAACTGGCCGGGTTGATAGCGGAAGCGTTCGCCCAAATGCTCCGGCACGTCGAACACCAGGGAACGCGCATCGGCGGTTTCCTCGATCACACGCGCCACGCGCAAGGCAAGATAATTGTTCATAGGTAGGTACTCATGACCACCTGCCCGTGCTTCACGGGCAGGTGTAAACCCAAGGGGTCAAAACGGGCGCTATGGCTTCAGACGTACGGGTCCGGGTTGGGCAGGCCCAACAACACCGCGCCGTAGCTGCGGCCGTAGGCCATGTAGTTGTTGGCGATGTGCCCGCGCGCCTGGTGCAGGTCGCGGAACAGGCGCGCCACCGGGTTGGTGTTGTACAAGCCCGAGGCGGCCATGCTGCGCAGCAGGTCGTTGACCCGTTCGGCGCAGATGTTGGTCACGTAGGCCGACTGGTAGCGATACAGCAGGCGGGTCTCGGTATCCGGGTATTCGCCGGCACGGGCCAGGCTCATCAGGTGCTCGTAGTTGCGCTCCAGCACCAGGCGCAGGCTGTCGACGGTGATCATTGCTTCAGCGGCGGCGGTTTGCGCCACCGGATCGTCAGCGGTACGCGCGCCGTGCTTGCCGATGTGCTTGGCGGCGTTGTCGCGGAACTCGTCGATCGCGCCTTGCAGCGCGCCGATGGCGGAAGTCGAGACGGCGCGGGAGAACACCTGAGCGAAAGGGATCGCGTAAATCGGATTGGTATTGACCAGGCGCCCGGGCGTCGCTTCGAGGGTCCAGTTATTGGTGCGTTGCACGCGATGGGCCGGGACGAACACATCCTCGACCACGATGTCATGGCTACCGGTGCCGCGAAGGCCCATCACGTCCCAGTTACGTTCGATCTGGTAGTCGTGACGCGGCAGCAGGAAGGTGCCGTGCTCGGCGGCCAGTTCGCCATCGGGAGGCAGGATGCCACCTAGAAACACCCATTGGCAGTGCTCGCTGCCGCTGGAGAAACCCCAGCGCCCGCTGATCCGGTAACCACCCTCGACCACCGTGACCCTGGCCGCTGGCATGTAAGTCGAGCAGATCAGCGTGCTGTGATCATCCGCCCAGACTTCGCGCTGCGCTTCGATCGGAAAACGCGCCAACTGCCAGGGGTGAACCCCCATCACGCCGTAGATCCAGGCCGTGGACATGCAGCCCTGCGCGAGGATGGTCTGGATTTCGAAGAAGGTGCGCGGGTCCACTTCATAACCGCCGAACGCCCGTGGCTGCAAGGCGCGCAGCAAGCCGGCAGACTGCAGCTCGGCGACGCTCTCCTCGGGCACTTTCAAGTCCCTGTCGGCCTGCGCCGTACGTGCCTTGAGTGCCGGCACCAGTTTGCGTGCACGTTCAAGCAGATCACGTTCGTCCTGGGTCTTTTCTCGCATGCTGTGCATCACTCAATTCTCCCGATCTTACTGCGCCACTGCGCGAGTTAAGACGGATCATCGGATCGAGCGAACAATCATTCATCGTCAAAGCGGACTAGGGGTGCAACCAAGGATCGCGAACCGGGAACCGTGGTGTATCTCTCACACCGCATCATCGTTCTTCGCGGTAGGAGCGAGGCTTGCCCGCGAAGCGGACAACGCGGTCGTTCAGGTAATCCGCGT
>DQGF01000086.1:0-7566 GCA_003525045.1 Pseudomonas sp.
GGAGCGGGCTTGCCCGCGAAGGGGCCATCAGCCCCACTATAAAAATCAGAATCAAGCCAAACTATCCGGATCCCCAAAAAACATCTGTATCCGCGACCTTAACCACCGCTCACCCGGATCATTGTCCTGCGACCCACGCCAGGCCATATGCAGTTCAAAACTACGGGTCGGCAATGGCGGGTCTTCAGCCCGCACACCGCCAGCCGCGGTCAACGCTTCAGCCGTGTAATCAGGCACGGTCGCGACAATATCGGTGCCGCTGAGCAGTGTGCTCAGCCCGTTGAACTGCGGCACCGCGAGCACCACATGGCGTTTACGCCCGAGTTTTTCCAGCTCTTCATCAATGAAGCCGCTCAAGTCACCGGCGAACGACACCAGCGCATGCGGCCGCGCGCAGAAATCATCCAGGCTTAACGGGCCCGGCACGGTGTCGGCGCGCAACAGCTTGGGCAAGCTGCGGCGCAGTACTTTGCGCTTGGCATTCGCCGGCAGGTCGGTGGTGTAGCTGACACCGATGGAAATCTCCCCGGACGCCAACAATCCCGGCATCAGGATGTAGTTGACCCGACGCACCACCAGCACGATCCCCGGTGATTCGGCGCGCAGGCGCTTGAGCAGCATCGGCAGCAAGGCGAATTCGACGTCGTCCGACAGGCCGATGCGGAACACCGCGGTGCTGGTCGCCGGGTCGAATTCAGCCGCGCGACTGACCGCCGTGGAAATCGAATCGAGGGCTGGAGAGAGTAGGGCGAAGATTTCCACCGCCCGGGCAGACGGCTCCATGCTGCGCCCGGTACGCACGAACAATGGATCATCGAACAGCCCGCGCAGGCGCGAGAGTGCCGCACTGATGGCCGGTTGACCGAGGAACAGTTTCTCCGCAGCGCGGGTCACACTGCGTTCGTGCATCAATGTTTCGAATACGATCAACAGGTTCAGGTCGACACGACGCAGGTCATTACGATTCATCTGGAGTCCTGGCAGAGTCTAGGCTTGACGAAAGCGGCCATATGAGAACAATGGCCGGCATGAATATTACGGGGAAAGGCTGCTACTCTGCACCGAATAATTCAGTTTCCGTGGAATGGCCAACCCGGCATTACGGCAACCGTTGATCCCGTCGATGCGGCGGAATCAATGCCAGGCATGTCGACTATTAATAGCCACTGATAGTCTTGGGTAGCAAGCCCAGATAGAGTTCAGGGCATTAGAGGTTTCTTTGACGAGGTTTGCGATGTCACGCACGATTCGTTTTCACAAGTTTGGTCCAGCCGAGGTGCTCAAATGCGAAGAGCATGCGGCCGCTCTGCCTGCGCCGGGCGAAGTGCAGGTGCGCGTCGAAGCAATCGGCATCAGCTGGTACGACATACTCTGGCGCCAGAACCTGGCGTCGTCCCACGCTCGCCTGCCTTCAGGGCTTGGCCATGAAATGTCCGGCGTTATCACGGCGCTCGGCGAAGGTGTCGATGACCTGGCAGTCGGTGACAAAGTCGCCAGCTTCCCGGCCGAGAGCCCCAACGACTATCCGGTCTACGGCGAGCAGATCGTTCTGCCGCGCTCGGCGCTGACCCGCTACCCGGACGTACTCAGCCCGATCGAAGCCAGTGTGCATTACACGCCGTTGTTGATCGCCTATTTCGCTTACGTCGAACTGGCTCGGGTCAAGCCCGGGCAGTTTGCCCTGGTCACCGATGCCAGTCACTGCGCCGGCCCTTCGTTTGTCCAGTTGGGCAAAGCCTTGGGTGTGCGGGTGATCGCCGCGACCAAGACCGCGGATGAACGTGAATACTTGCTTTCCCTCGGCGCCGAGAAAGTCATCGTCACCGAAGAACAGGATCTGCTGATGCAGATCAACAAGATCACCGATAGCCGTGGCGTGGACGTGGTGTTCGACGGTCTCGGCGGCCCGCAGATGTCGTTGCTCGGCGATGTGCTCGCCCCTCGCGGCAGCCTGGTGCTGTACGGCCTGCAAGGCGGCAACCAGACGCCATTTCCGGCCTGCGCAGCGTTCCAGAAGAACATTCAGTTCTTTGTGCACTGCATCGGCAACTTCACCGGCAAGCCGGAGCTGGGCATCATTCAGGACCAGGTCGCACTGCAACGTGCCTTGCGCGATATCAACCAGCTGACCGCAGACCGCGTGCTGCTGCCGCTCAAGACTCGGGTCTTCCCGTTTGCCGAGTTTGTCGAAGCACATCGCTACATGGACGAATGCCCATGTCGCGAACGGGTCGCCCTCCAGGTCGAACCTGCGTAACCCCCCTACAAGAGTCCGTGCCCGCACGGACTCTTTCGTTTCTGCCGCCCTCCCTCAAAAATGAGACCTCCCATTGCCCAGTCGATGGGTCAGTTCAGCAACTGAGCTGGTTTTTGCTCTCAATCTGTATCTTCTAATCATTTTATAAGCCCTGATAATTGAATGATTACTTTCATCTCAAGGAATGAGTCATGGCCGGGTCTCAGGCTGATACTTTTCAATACGTATCGTTGATATATGTTCGACCAATAGCGGGTCGTATAGCAGTTGCCAAAAAAGCATGGGTAACTTCCTTCTTTTTTTCTTGTACTCAATGTCTGTGGGACGTTGTCGGACATTTCCTAGGACGTCCAGCGTTGTCGCATGATGCCGTATCTGCCGGGCTTCGCGGCAGCCTGTCCTTGGTCAACGCTCAGGCAGTCGTCACTCACGCCAAATAATTGCCAAAAATTTAAGTGTTAGCATTTTGCAATAAAGCCCGGCACTTCAGGCATGGGCTGGCGATCCATTGCACGGTGCATCTCTTTGTTTGTGCACTATCGAACTTACGCGTACCAGGTAAATAAAGATGACCAATATCCATGATCAAGCGATGACCTATGTCTATCAACAGGTTCTGCAACGATTGCTGAGTTTCTTCTCTCGAGCCGAACGCACGGCATTGCAGCTGATGATTCAGCGCCTGGTGGTGGCCGCGGGGGGGATGGAGCGTATTGGCGACTACAAGGTGCTGGCGATCCAGTCCGGGTCACGTGACAGTTGTTACACCCTGGCGCTGCTGCGTGCAGCACAACTGACTATCGCCGGCCGCGCGCCCGCGACGTTCCAGATGCGTGTCGCTTCCTTGCGCTTGAACGGCACCAGCGCCACGGCCCTGGAAAACATCCACCGAAGCCACAGTGCATTGTTCCTTTATGACGATCCACGGGTCGAAGTCCTGATGGTCGATAATCGGGAGGTCCTGCCGTTCAATCACCTGGTGCCGATCTCCGAAGCCGGCCGGGAATTCAATCGGCTAAACCTGTTGATGGTCGGGCATCGTCGAAGCTGGAACGGGCCCCTTGATCTATGGGACGACGGATATCTGGCTACCGGCGAGTTCTATGGGCAAATCGCCCGCTGGGACTGCGGTGTCGATGCACTGATCAGCAGCGACAGCCCTCGCCAGCAAAAGCGCTTTATCGAGGGCTTGAGACGTGCGGCGGACAAGGCCGGGCTCACTAGGTCGAATGACCACGAACCCGGCTACGAGGGGCTATACACGCTACTCGATGAATTGGGCAGCGACAGCTATCGCCGGATTTATCCTGAGGACGACCGGCCTGCATGGCGTCCCGCCGAGCGTTTTGAAGCCTGTCGTCGCACGACATATATCGACATGCACGACATGCTGGTGAGCAATCTGGAAGAACGCTGGCCGCTGCTCACCGAATTTCTCGGTTTTCAACCGGACGAGCTGTCGGCTCAGTTGCGCGACAACGACTACGTCAGCCTGTCTATCTGCGCACACCTGCAGGGGTTGCAAGCTTGCTTTGTGCACGGTCGCCGCTATGAGTCGGGCGTCGCCGACTACTTGCAATGGGCCTTGGTGATGATGCGCCGCAAGCAACTCCCCCAGAGATTGTGCGAGCAGGCGGTGGAGGCCTTTGGCAACCCGGCGACCTCCGAACAGCGCGCACGGGCAGCCGCCGAGGCCCAGAAAAACCTGGGTTTGAGCGAGGCTCAACTGGTGTGTCTGCTGTTTGCACCTTTTGGCGACAATGGCGCGGCCCTTGAGCGCTTTCTGCGCCAGTGCCACCCCGGCATGCTCGTGGCGTTGCCTGAACTGCACCGGGCCATGCAGGGCAACCCGGTACCGGAGCAAATCGGGCAATGGATGGTCGACGTCAGCGGACTGCCTGTCAGTCTGATCGGCCAGCTTTACCGGATGGGCCCGGTGCCTGACCCGGCTTTGCCAATGCAGGCAACCCTGTATGACGATGACACCGCCATGGGGGGCGGATGGTCGGCGGGACAGTGAAAGGACCAAGAGAAACCGACTTCGCCTATCAGGCGGTATACCGTTACCTGACCAACCTGATCGAGGAACCGGCAAGCGACACACGAGTGCGCCTGCCATCGTTGCGCCAGTTGGCGGACCGTCTGAGTGTGTCGATCTCGACTATTCAGTACGCTTACTCGCTGCTGGAGAAGGAAGGGCGCGTGTATTCGGTCGCCAAGTCCGGTTATTTCGCGTTGCCGGTGTCCTCCATCACGCTGCTCGGCAGTGGCCATGACCTGCTCGAAACTGTCTACGTCAATGCCAGGCGTCCCGGCATGCTGGTCTTGAGCGCCGATGAGCCGGCGTTGTTGCAGCCTCTGGACCGGCCGTTGCTGCTGCTGGAGAGAGAACTGTTGCGCCAGTATCCGCGCCAGCCGCAATCGTCTTTGCAGCCGTGCGGCGAGCTGGAACTGCGTACGGCGCTGGCGGCGCGCTATACCTCGTCGCCCTTGCGCTGCTGGCACGCCGATGACGTGTATATCGGCGCAGACCTGCGGGGCGTGCTGGAAATATTGATCGCTGTGCTGTGCCTCAAGGACGCCACTGTGGTGGTCGAGTCGCCGTGCGACTGGGTGATTCTGCGCCTGCTGCAGGCCGCCGACGTGCAGGTGATCGAGCTGCCGCTGCAAGCCTGCGGCGGTCTGGACTTCGAGCGGCTCAGGGAGCTGCTGGAGACTCGGCCGGTGCGTCTGGTCATGCTTTCATCCGGGGTGAACATGCCGCGCGGCAGCCTGGCACCCGACGACAACCGGCACCTCATCGCGCAGTTGCTGGCGCAGCATGGGAGTTGGGTCCTGGAAAACGACTGCTATGGCGAACTCGGATTCGAACCGGACGGTCTGCGGTTTCGCGATCTGCTGGACCCTGACCGGCTGATCGTGTTTTCCACGTTCGAGAAGGTCATCGGGCCGGAAGCACCTTACGGCTATCTGCTTTCGCGGCATCTCAGGCTAGAACTGCAACGGCAGTTTTTGCTGCGCTCGTTTCGCCTGTCACCGATCCGTCAGAAAGCCATCGCCCGGTTGTACGGCAATGGGCGTATCGACCACCATCTCCACGTATTGCGTCGGTTGCTCAAGGATCGCAAAGTGCAGATGACCCAGCTGTTGCAGGAGCGTCTGGGCGATGCCTTGCAGTTCGTAGATCCCCAGGGCGGTGCGACGATCTGGGCCCGTTCACTGCGCCAGGTCGATGTGCACCGGGTGTTTCAACGCCTGCTCAAGCATCAGGTGGTGATCGCGCCAGGCGAACTGTTCAGTCTTCAGGGGTTGCACGCGCAGCATTTGCGCCTCAGTCATACCTACGGCGGCGACCATGACCTCGCCGCCGTGCTGGGTCTGTTGGGGGATGCGTTGCGTCTGGAATCGATCGACTGAACCGGACCTCGAAAAACCTTGGCCTGTCGGGATTTATAACGCCGCGTTCGGGATCGATAACATCGCGCTGCGGTCAAACTGCCAGTAAACTGCATCCCTATTCCTGACCCACTCTATCCAGAGGTTGTGCAATGACACTCAGTCCTTTTGCGGGCAAACCGGCACCAGCAGAACTGTTGGTCGACATCCCGCGACTGGTAACGGCCTATTATACCGGCCAGCCTGATGCCGCCATCTCCACCCAGCGCGTAGCCTTCGGCACGTCCGGGCACCGAGGCAGCTCGTTCGACTTGAGTTTCAACGAATGGCACGTGCTGGCGATCAGCCAGGCAATCTGCCTGTACCGCGAAGCCCAGGGCATTGACGGTCCACTGTTCGTCGGCATCGACACCCACGCACTGTCCACTCCGGCCGGCGCCAGCGCCCTCGAAGTACTGGCTGCCAACGGCGTGACGGTGATGATCGCCGAAGGTGACGAGTACACCCCGACGCCAGCCATTTCCCACGCCATTCTCTGCTACAACCGCGGGCGCACCTCGGGCCTGGCGGACGGCATCGTGATCACGCCGTCCCACAACCCGCCGCAAAGCGGTGGCTACAAATACAACCCTACCAACGGTGGTCCGGCCGATACCCACATCACCAAGTGGATCGAAGCCAAGGCCAACGAGCTGCTCGGCAACCAGCTTGCCGGCGTCAAGCGCATCAGCTACGAGCAGGCGCTGAAGGCTGGCACCACCCATCGTCACGATTACCTCAACACCTATGTGGCCGACCTGATCAACGTGATCGACTTCGATGCCATTCGCGATGCCAAGTTGCATCTGGGGGTCGATCCGCTGGGTGGAGCAGGGGTGCGCTACTGGTCGGCGATTGCCGAGCATTACAAGCTGGATCTGGAAGTGGTGAACAAACAGGTCGATCCGACCTTCCGCTTCATGACGGTCGACTGGGATGGCCAGATCCGCATGGACCCGTCGTCTCCTTATGCGATGCAAGGGCTGATCGGCCTGAAAGAGCGTTTCGACGTGGCGTTTGCCTGCGACCCTGATCACGACCGCCATGGCATCGTGACCCCGTCTGGTGGCCTGCTGGCACCGAACAACTACCTGGCGGTCACCATCGATTACCTGTTCCAGAATCGCCCGCAGTGGCGCGCCGATGCCGCCGTGGGCAAAACCGTGGTCAGCAGCGGCTTGATCGATCGCGTCGCCAAGCGTCTGGGCCGTCGCCTGTATGAAGTGCCGGTCGGCTTCAAGTGGTTTGCTGACGGTCTGTTCGACGGTTCACTGGGCTTTGGCGGCGAAGAAAGCGCCGGCGCTTCGTTCCTGCGCAAGGACGGCAGCGTCTGGTGTACCGACAAAGACGGTTTGATCCCGGCCCTGCTGGCGGCGGAAATGACCGCTCGCACCGGTCGTGACCCAAGCCAGGCCTATCGCGCCCTGACCGATGAGCTGGGCGAACCGTTCTCGGTGCGGGTCGACGCCAAGGCCAATCCGGAACAGAAAGCCTTGCTGAGCAAGTTGTCGCCGGATCAGGTCACCTCGACCCAGCTGGCGGGCGAAGCCATTCAGAGCATTCTTAGCCATGCGCCAGGTAACGACCAGGCCATCGGTGGCTTGAAAGTCATGACCGAGAATGGCTGGTTCGCGGCGCGTCCATCGGGTACGGAAGACATCTACAAGATCTACGCTGAAAGTTTTGTCAGTGACGAGCACCTCAAGCAGTTGGTAGCAGAGGCTCAAACGCTGGTGGATGGCGCTATTTCTGCGAAGTGATTGAGGGCCTGTGGCGAGGGAGCTTGCTCCCGCTCGGCTGCGAAGCAGTCGCAAACCACCGGTGTTTCTGTTTCACCTCGCTGACCGATTTGGGGCCGCTTCGCGCCCCAGCGG
>DQGF01000086.1:7892-9220 GCA_003525045.1 Pseudomonas sp.
GAGCAAGCTCCCTCGCCACAATGTGTTGCGCAAAAAAAAATGGGGCGATCATTTACGATCGCCCCATTTTTTGACCTGCATTTACACGATCAAGCCAGATCCACCAACACGATTTCACTGTCCTCAACCGCCGTCACCCGCAACACCTGCTCCTCGGCAACCGCGACACCGTCTCGAGCTTGTGCACGCAAGCCATTGACTTCAATAACCCCGGTCGCCGGCACCAGGTAGGCACGACGGCCATTGTCCAGACGATACTCGGCCGATTCTCCTGCTTTCAGATTCGCCGCCACCAATCGCGCATCGGCACGAATCCGCAGACTCTGATCGTCGCCAGACTTACCACTGGCCAAGGTCACAAAACCTTCCCGTTGACCCTTGGGGAAAGGCTTGGCGCCCCAGGACGGTGCCAAACCGGATTCGTTGGGGATGATCCAGATTTGGAAAATCCTGGTTTCGGTGGTTTCCAGGTTGTACTCGCTGTGAGCGATCCCGGTACCGGCGCTCATGACCTGAACGTCGCCCGCTTCGGTGCGACCCTTGTTACCCAGGTTATCCTGGTGGGTAATTGCACCTTCACGCACGTAGGTGATGATTTCCATGTCCCGGTGTGGGTGTTGCGGGAAACCGGTCCCGGCGGCAATCACGTCATCGTTCCAGACGCGCAGGTTGCCCCAGTTCATGCGCTTGGGGTCATGGTACTCGGCGAACGAGAAGTGGTGATGGGCATCCAGCCAGCCATGGTGGGCGCCGCCCAGGGAGTTGAAGGGTCTGAGTTCAAGCATGATCGTCTCCGCAGAGGGTAGTTGATGACGAACATCATCTGTCAGGCACTGATCGATAAAAAGCGTAAAAAATGCCTCAATACAATCGAATAAATCGATGGCCCATCCTTTCGAGACTTTCTCATCCAGCCTTCACTTCATCACATAAGCCGATGACCTGTAAGCATTTCACTAGAACTCAACGGCAAATGCAGACACCATAGCCCTCAACAGCCTCACACCCTGGAGTCAGTCCGCGTGCCGCAACATATCCCCGATCTCTCTCCCGATCTCCCTCCCGAACTTCGTCCCCTGGCCGAGATGCCATTGCTCAAGCGTCTGGCCGCCCGTTTCTTTGGCCATGGCCTGACCCGTCTGCGCGCACAACATCGCGCCTCCTGGCTGCACGGCCAGGCCGACGGCTTTCGCAGTGGTCACAGTGCCGGTGTGGATTACGGCTATAAGGAAGGCAAGCTCGAAGGGCTTGAAGAAGGGCGGCAGGTGCTGCTGATCCGCGACTCGCGCTCCACCGAGCACCGTGCGCCCACGGTCGACGACAATCTT
>DQGF01000086.1:9514-11800 GCA_003525045.1 Pseudomonas sp.
GCCCACGGTCGACGACAATCTGTTCGACGATTGGCGCCTGCCGTTGAGTGCCGAGTTGAAGAAACGCATGAAGGCTGACGTTGCCCGGCTGCTGCCACCCCAAGCCCAGCCTAGCGCCGCGCAGTGGAAAATGATCTTCAGCGACACGCCCTCGACCTCGGTGATCGCCGGCGCGGGTGCGGGCAAATCGACCACGCTGGTGCTGCGGATTTTGCTGCTGAGCCACTATCTGGGCTTCGAGCTGAGCTCGATGACGGTGGTGACCTTTACCCGTGAGTCGCGCAAGGACTTCATCAACAAGCTGGTCGAACTGTTCGCGCTCTGGGGGCGGGCACTCGGTGTCAAAGAGGCGCGGGATCTGGTACGCACTTTTCACTCGCGCATCCTGCCAATGGTTCGCAGCCTGCCGGGCTTCGAGCGGCTGCAAGCTTTTGAAAACCTCAGCAATCGTGTGCAAACCGGCGATGAGGAAGTCGACAGCAATCCGTTCGACCTGCGCATCAACGATGCCCAACGTCAGCAACTCAACGCCTGTTATCACAGCCTGCACACCCGCGATGAGCGTTTTCGCGACCTGATCAAGCCATTGTCCCGACACGCCTTACAGCTCAAGGAACTGGAGCGCGATCACCCGGACGTGCAGAAACGCATGGCTGTGACCGAACTGGCGGCCAAGCGTGATGAAGAGCTGTGCGATGTCATTGAAGATCTGTGGTTTCGCGCAGGTGCCTGGCCGATCAAGGGCATCGAGCCCAAGCGCCAGACGTTTGATATCAATGGCGCTACCTTCCATTGTCACGGCTATATTCCGAGCCTTGACGCTTGGGTGGTATTGGGGTTCGATCCGCGGGAAAACCCGCAGGTCAGCCGGCCAAACGCCAAACTTTCCGTGCGCGCGGAATGGGCGGTAAAGCGCACCCTGTTTCAAGCTTTCTGTCGTAAGCCATTGATATGGTTGGATAGTTACGAATCTTCAAAGCGTGTGTTGGCGTCTCTAGCCGGCGATGCCAGCGCCGGGCCTGGCTTCGATTACAAGGTCAAGGGCGAGCTCGCTTCGGCGCCGTTGCTGGACTGTTTTGTAGCGGCGGCGGGGTTTATCGAGAATCTCGGCCTCGACGTTCTCAGTGCAGTAGGCCAGATGAGTTTTGCCAAGGACGACCCGGACCGGTTTTTCTTTGAGGCATTGAGCTTGTATTGGCGCGCACTGGAAGACCATCTGCTCGATCAGAAACCGCCGGTAATGACCTATAACCGGATGTTTGCCTTGTTCAGCGAGCATTCACCAGAAAATCTGAAGCTGTTGAGCGATGAGCTGTTGCGGCCGATGTCGCACCTGATGATCGACGAATTTCAGGATGTTTCCCCGCAGATTGTCTCCTGGATTCGTGCCAGTCTGGCCGAGATCCGCAGTCGTGGACCGGCTATGCACGTCGGGCGTGGCGCCCAACGTTCGTCGTTGCTTTGTGTCGGCGATGACTGGCAGTCGATCTATGGCTGGCGCGGCAGCTCACCGACCTATTTCATGGAGTTCAACAAGGAATTCCCGTCACCGAGCACGACCAAGGTCATGCTCAGCGACAACTATCGCAGTCACCAGCACATCATCGATGCCGCCGAACATATCGTGCGTGCCGCGCCAGCGATCGCTGGTAAGAAGGCCAAGGCCAGCGGCGAGCCAAAGGCGTTGCTGCCGGTAAATGTGCTGGATCGGGACGATCAGGGCATGGCCACGCGCTTGATGGAACACTATGGAAAAGGTGATTCCATCTTGATGCTTTATCGAAAAAGCAGCGATAAGCTATTGATTGAACAGCATATTCAATCGGTAGTTAATGTTGATTCTAGCTTGCCATATGAGGCGCGACGGTTGAAGCAATTAACCTATCACAGTGCCAAGGGCCTTCAGGCGGACGCGGTGTTTCTGCTTGGGGATTGTCAACACTTGACCAGCTCGCCCTACAAGAACCAGGTCTACCGCATGGCGGGCCTGGGCAAGGCTGGCGACAGCGAAGCGTATGACAATGCGCAGAAAGACGAGATCCTGCGCCTGGCTTATGTCGGCATCACCCGAGCGGTGAGTCATTGCTACTGGTATGTCGACGGTCAGGACACCCAGGCGGCTAACATGCCCAAGGCCTCCGATCGGGTCGGCAAGGGCAAGGCGTTTTTTGCTGATCAGCGTCAGGGGCAAGATCAACAGCTTCCGCCGCTCGCTCGCTGATCGTTCCCATGCGGAGCGTGAGAACGATCAGGCAAGGGGTAGTGGGGGTCCGTTACCGCAGAAAC
>DQGF01000086.1:12115-13975 GCA_003525045.1 Pseudomonas sp.
GTCGTTACCGCAGAAACGGATAGATATACGTATGCAGGAACTGCCGCGGGTTGCGATCTTTTGATCTTGCCGCACAAAAAAGCCCACATGACGTGGGCTTGTTGTTGGTTATTCGGCCTTCAGGCATAACTCCTCAGGGCCATAGGTGGAATGAAAGCCTCAAGCTCGTCCTCCACCGCTTCGATTATTCGCTCTACATCCGTCGCATTCATTACCGTCGCGCAGGGAATACCGGCGATGGCGATCATGGTCTCGCCACTGGCACGGTCAAACAGACGGGCAATCATGCTGCCCGGCGCATCCATGCTCGCCTCGAAACCCATGGGATGAAAATGCCAGCGCATCAGCTGGCAGGCGTTTGGAAAGGTGACTTTGTTATTGAACCCTTTGTTCATGTGTAGCCCGCCTTCTTCATCGAGCGCTTCCGTTAGCTCATGTTAGGAGGGAAGAGCCTTCAATGGCTCAACCGGTGATCGCCTTTAAAAGTAGCATCTGCATGTGAAAATAATGTGGATTTTTCAGGCCGTTTAGCGATTGGTTCAGTTTTTTTTGATGCAAGTCATCCTGAGGTGATTTTTCGGCCAGGGATCAGCACTGATTGGCCATTGAAGCCGGGGCAGAACTTCGGCAAGCTCGGCTTTTTTTTCGTCGAGTCCCCTATGCCCGTCGATGATGATGGACCGTTGCAAACCCAGGCCACGGGCGAGACGGTGATGCGTTACCACCTGCGCTGGAAACACCGGGATCTGGACGGTGTCATGGCGCTGTATCACCCCGATGTGCAATACAACGACTTTTTCCAGAACCGGGTGATGGGCCTGGACGAACTGCGCGAGTACGTGCGCAGCGGCATGCCACGGGATCCGGATGAAGCCCTGGAGCACTCCGACCGTATTCGCCTGGACGGCAACACCGCGTTCATTCAATACCGCATCACCCTGCGCGGCGGCGAAGGGCTGGTGTCGTTGCGGGCCAGCGAGGCGATTACCGTACGTGACGGACTGATCTGGCGGGTCAACGAATACGCGACCCTGGTGCATGAGCAGCCCACCGGCAAAACCGCCGGCAACCAGCGCCCGGCAGTCAGTCGGCTCGGTCTGTCGCCGCGCCAGCTGAGTTTCATGGCGCAAGACCTGCAACAGTATTTCCAGGATCAGCAGCCTTATCTGGATCCCGAGCTCGACCTGCAACGGGTGGCCAAGGAGTGCGGGTACAGTCGCAACCAGATTTCCTATCTGCTCAATCAGGTGCTCGGCCAGAGCTTCTACCGCTACGTCAACCAGGCGCGACTGCAACATTTGCTCTCGGCACTGGACTGTGCCACACCGCCACTGCGTATCGACGAACTGGCCTTCGCCGCCGGCTTCAATTCACTGTCGGCGTTCTATAGCTGTTTCCGCCAGCACACCGGCCTTTCACCGAAGGCCTACGCCAAACAAATTTCTTTGCGTGCACGCGCGCAAGACAACCTCTAGGCCCAAGCACTAGGATCGACGCCATCGAAGTTTGAGTGGCGGAGTCTTGCATGCCGGCGTGGCGCACTATCAGTTTGTGGATGGATCAACTCGACGAGCCCTTGTTGGCGCGTCCGTCGCTGGAACAGGACCTGGATGTCGACGTGGCGATCATTGGCGCCGGATACACCGGCCTTTGGACCGCGTATTACCTCAAGCGCCAGGCGCCCGACCTGAACATCGCCATCGTTGAAGCACAGACCGCCGGTTTTGGCGCCTCAGGACGCAATGGCGGCTGGTTGATGGGAAATGTGCTGGGCGAGGACCGCTTGCTCGCCGACTTGTCGCCCGAGCAGCGCCGGGCGTCTTTCGATCTGCTGCACGGTATGCCCGACGACGTAGGGAT
>DQGF01000086.1:14253-14475 GCA_003525045.1 Pseudomonas sp.
GCTGCACGGTATGCCCGACGAAGTAGGGATTGTCCTCGAACGCGAAGGCATCAACTGCGATTATCGTAAAGGCGGGGCGCTGTATTGCGCCGCCCGTTATCCCGAGCAAGAAACCAGCCTGCGGCACTATCTCGACAAGCTCTATCGCCAAGGCCTGACCGAAAGCGATTACCGCTGGCTCAGCCCCGAGCAGCTGGCGCAACAGATCCGTGTCGCCAAACC
>DQGF01000356.1:0-1500 GCA_003525045.1 Pseudomonas sp.
AAGCCTCGCTCCTACGGGTTTTGTGTCGGTCATACATTACGTGCCCGCCCCCACGTAGGAGCGAGGCTTGCCCGCGAAGGGGCCTTTACAGACGCTGGAGAATCAAAACCCCTCCAACTCCGCCATCAAGTCATTCAACCGATGCACCTTCTCCTCAGTGATATCACTCGCCGCCAACCCGTCGATGTATTCCGCCAACTCTTCCACCGTGCTGCATTCGAACATCGCCCGCAGCGGCACATCACGTTGCAACGCCTTCTGCACCCGCGAAGCAATCTGCGTCGCCAACAGCGAATGCCCACCCAACTCGAAGAAATTGTCACGAACGCCGACCTTCTCCATCTTCAGCACTTCAGCCCAGATATCAGCCAAGGTCCGCTCCAGCTCATTGCGCGGCGCCTGGTAGTCCTGGCTCTGCAACTGACCGATCTCCAGCGTCGGCAGGGCCTTGCGGTCGAGTTTGCCGTTGGCGTTGAGCGGCATCCGATCGAGCCATAACCAATGCAGCGGCACCATGTATTCCGGCAGCTCGGCGCGCAGGCGTTGCTTGATGCGCTCCAGCCGTTCAGCCGGGTTGAGTGCTGAATCAGCCGCCACCAGGTAGCCAACCAGATGTTTGCCGTTCACCCCTTCCTGCACACCGACTGCTGCTTCGCGAACTTCTGGCTGTTCATGCAGACGGGCTTCGATTTCCCCCAGCTCGATGCGGTAACCGCGAATCTTCACTTGATGGTCGATGCGCCCGACGTACTCCAGCACGCCGTCATTGCGACGACGGGCCAGGTCACCGGTGCGATACAGGCGATCACCCGGCTCACCGAATGGGTTCGGCACAAACACCTGAGCGGTGCGCAGCGGGTCGCTGACATAGCCACGACCGACCCCGGTACCAGCGACGCACAACTCACCCACCGCACCCAAGGGTACCAATTCCAGTGCGCCATCGAGCAGGTACAAACGGTTGTTGTCGGTCGGGGTACCGATCGGCAGATAGCTGCCGCGCGTCGACGCCATGTCGACACGGAAGAACGCCACGTCATCCGAGCATTCTGCCGGGCCATAGGCATTCACCAGGCCGATGTGCGGATAACGCAGCAGCCATTGATGCGCCAGTTCCGGCGGCATTGCTTCACCGGTCGGCAGCATCCAGCGCAGACCGTCGAGGCTCATGCGTTCCAGGGCGAGCATGCCCTGGATCAGCGATGGCACACTTTCCAGCACGGTGATGCCTTGGGCCGACACATGCGTCAGTAACCCTTGCGGATCATGGGCGATGGTGTTCGGCACGATGTCCACCCGAGCGCCAAATAGTGGCGCGGCAAGGAACTGCCAGACCGAAATGTCGAAGCTTTGCGATGCGGTTTGCGCGATCACATCAGCGTCACTCAGGTTCAGATACGGCACCTTGCTCAACTGGTTGTTGAGCATGCCGCGCTGCTCGACCATCACACCCTTCGGCAGACCGGTGGAGCCCGAGGTGTAGATGACGTAGGCGAGGTT
>DQGF01000356.1:1776-2431 GCA_003525045.1 Pseudomonas sp.
GAGGTGTAGATCACGTAGGCGAGATTGTCCGGCCCACTGTAGATGCCCGGATTGGCAACCGACACATCGCTCGCCTGAACGTCTTCCCAGACCAGCAACTTCGGTCGATTGGCACAACCGAACTCATCCAGCAACGTCAGCGCTTGCTCGCAGCAGGCCTGAGTGCAGACCAACAACGGCGTGCGGCTCAAGTCGATGATCCGGCTCAGACGCTGACTCGGCAGCCCCGGATCCAGCGGCAGGTAACCCGCGCCAGCCTTGAAGCTGCCAATGATCATGCCCAGCAGATCGAGGTTACGTTCGGCCAGCAACGCCACCGGTTGATCCAGCCCGACACCGGCGCCAACCAGTGCATGACCGAGACGGTTGCTGCGTTGGTTCAGCTCAAGGTAACTGTGCTGCTGATCGAGGCAGGTGGCGACAATTCGCTGCGGATGCCGGGCAACCTGCGCCTCGAACAACTCGACATAACTCTGCCCCAGCGGGTAATCGCGCTCGCTCTGGTTGCAGCCATGGATCAGGAAGTCCTGCTCCTCAGCCCCCAGCAGCGGCAGATCCGCCATGTCGCCGTGAAAGCCTTCGACCAACGCCAACAGCAGACGCTTGAACTCGCCGAGCATGCGCTCGATGGTCGGCTCGTCGAAATAACGCTGGT
>DQGF01000356.1:2701-3696 GCA_003525045.1 Pseudomonas sp.
ACGAGCATGCGCTCGATGGTCGACTCGTCGAAATAACGCTGGTCGTAGGACAGATGCAGTCCCAAGTCATCGCCCGGGTAGCACACCGCTGTCAGCGGGAAGTTGGTGTGGGTGCGACCCGAATCCGAGGTCGCGTTGAGGCTTTGCGCACGGTCCAGCACCGAGACTTCCACCGGGGCGTTTTCGAACACGAACAGGCTGTCGAACAGCGGCTGGCCCTTGGGCAGTTCGCTGTTTTCCTGAATGCTCACCAGTGGCAGGTACTCGTACTCGCGCAGTTGCATGTTGCTGTCGAACAAGTCGCTCAGCCATTGGCGAACGCTGCAACGCTGATCGTCTTCGGGCATTTTCACCCGCAGCGCAATGCTGTTGATGAACAGACCGACCGTGCGTTGCATCTCGGGCATCTCCACCGGACGCCCGGCCACGGTAACGCCGAACAGCACGTCGCGATCGCCGCTCAAGCGCCGCAATACCAGCGCCCACGCCGCCTGGGCGAAGGTGTTGATGGTCAGCTGATGGGCCTGGGCCAATTCCCGCAGTTGTGCGCCGTCACGGGCGTCGAGCCGGGTGTAACGATCGCCGACGATCATGCCGCCGCTGTCACCGGCATGTTCACGCAGGAACGGCCGGTCACTTGGAATCGGCGTGGTGCGTTCGAAGCCTCGCAGGTTGTGCTTCCACCACTGCCGCGCCTCGGCCAGGCTCTGGCGTTGCAGCCAGCCAATGTAATCGCGATAACGCGGCGGCACCGCCAACTGCGCTTGCCGGCCTTCGCCGAGGGCGCTGTAGATCTCGAAGAAATCGTTCATCAGCAGCGAACGGCACCAGGCATCGATCAGGATGTGGTGGTTGCTCATCATGAACCAGTAACGCGCCGCGCCGACCCGGATCAGACGCAGGTGGAACGGGGCCTGGTTGAGCAGATCGAACCCGGCCTCGCGCTCGCTTTTGAGCAGTGCCTGCAACTTCGGCTCTTGCTCGGTTTCGGCTAT
>DQGF01000161.1:0-1135 GCA_003525045.1 Pseudomonas sp.
GTCTTCAACGATGACGCTGTGAACCTGGCTCCCCGCGGCGTTCTCGCGTTTTTCGCGAGCAAGCTCGCTCCTACAGGGGCTTTAGCCATTAGCTATTTGGCAGCAACCGGCAGGTGATGCTCTTGATGTAACGCGTTTCAGCAATCGCCGGGTGAACCGGATGATCCGGACCCTGACCGCCGCGCTCCAGCATCTGGATGTTGCGATCCAGGTGACGGGCGCTGGTCAGCAGGATGTTTTGCAGGTCGTCTTCCGGCAAATGCATCGAGCACGAAGCGCTGACCAGGATGCCGTCCTTGCTGAGCAGGCGCATGGCTTGCTCGTTCAGGCGACGGTAGGCGCCTTCTCCGTTCTTCATGTCTTTCTTGCGTTTGATGAACGCCGGCGGGTCGGCCACGATCACGTCGAAGCGTTCTTCGCTGGCTTTCAATTCTTTCAGGGCTTCGAAGACGTCGCCTTCAATGCAGGTCATTTTTTCGGCGAAGCCGTTCAGCGCAGCGTTACGCTCGACGCCATCGAGGGCGAAGGCCGAAGCGTCGACGCAGAACACTTCACTGGCGCCGAAGGCAGCCGCTTGCACGCCCCAGCCGCCGATGTAGCTGTACAGATCCAGCACGCGTTTGCCTTTGGCATAAGGCGCCAGGCGCGCGCGGTTCATGCGGTGGTCGTAGAACCAGCCGGTTTTCTGACCTTGAATGACCGGCGCTTCGAATTTCACGCCGTTTTCTTCAAGGGCCACCCACTCCGGCACCAGGCCGAATACGGTTTCGACGTAACGGTTGAGGCCTTCGGCATCGCGCGCGGCGGAATCGTTCTTGAACAGAATACCGCTTGGCTTGATGACTTGAGTCAGCGCCGCGATCACGTCTTCTTTATGGGCTTCCATGGTTGCCGAGGCGATCTGGACCACCAGGATGTCGCCGAAACGGTCGACCACCAGGCCTGGCAGCAGGTCGGAATCGCCGTAGACCAGGCGATAGAACGGCTTGTCGAACAGGCGCTCGCGCAGGGACAGGGCGACGTTCAGGCGATGCACCAGCAGCGATTTGTCCAGCGGCAATTTGATGTCGCGCGACAACAGGCGCGCGCAGATCAGGTTGTTCGGGCTCATGGCAACGATGCCCAGCGGCTTTCC
>DQGF01000161.1:1430-1635 GCA_003525045.1 Pseudomonas sp.
AACGATGCCCAGCGGCTTGCCGCCGGCGGCTTCGAGGATCGCCTGATCGCCGGCCTTGAAGCCGTGCAATGGAGTGGCGGCGACATCGATTTCGTTGCTGTAGACCCACAGGTGGCCGTTTCGCAGGCGACGGTCGGCGTTGGCTTTGAGGCGCAGGCTAGGCAGGGACATGACGTCGCTCCGGAAAAAAGAGCGGGAGTATAGC
>DQGF01000161.1:2004-4453 GCA_003525045.1 Pseudomonas sp.
TTGATGACGCCTTCGCGGGCAAGCCTCGCTCCTACAGTGGATCTGCGATGAACACATAATTTTGTGTGCGACGAAGATCAGATGTAGGAGCGAGGCTTGCCCGCGAAGGCGGTTTCGAATTTTACGCAGACAAAGCACTGATCAATTCACGATTAAACGCCGCAATATCATCCGGCTGACGACTGCTGATCAGGTTCCCGTCCTTGACCACTTCCTTGTCGACCCAATTCGCTCCCGCGTTCACCAGATCATCCTTGAGGGTTTTGTAGCTGGTCATGGTCTTGCCTTTGACCAGTCCGGCCGACACCAGCAGCCAGCCGCCATGGCAAATCACGGCGATCGGTTTTCCGGCCGACGTGCCGGTCTTGACCAGGTGCTGCGCATCGGGGTCAATCCGAATGGTGTCGGAGTTCTGTACGCCACCCGGCAGGACGACGGCGTCGTATCGCTCGATGTGAGTGAGTGTTTGCCCGTGGGCATTACAAAGTCCGAAGCCCGGGCTCGAATGAAAGTTCCTGCGATTTGCCCACCGGTGTGTCGGATCCAACTTCATAAAGGTTAGAATTGCCGCCTGACCCAGAGCGCTTATTTATGTCCCAAGAGCTGACCACCGAACAGATCCGACAGTCCCTGCAAGGCATCAGCGTGCCGGCCCAACCGCAAATCATGGTGGATTTGCAGATGGAGCAGTACATGCCTGATCCGGATCTGGAAGTGATCGCCAAGCTGATTTCCCAAGACCCGGGCCTCTCTGGCTCCTTGCTGAAAATCGTCAATTCGCCGTATTACGGCTTGAGCAACAAGATCGCCTCGATCAAGCGGGCGGTGAATCTGCTGGGCAGCCGTTCGGTGATCAATCTGATCAACGCGCAGTCGATCAAAGGCGAAATGAACGACGACACCATCGTCACCTTGAACCGTTTCTGGGACACCGCCCAGGACGTGGCAATGACCTGCCTGACCCTGGCCAAGCGCATCGGTGCCCAAGCAGGCGATGAAGCGTACGCCCTGGGCCTGTTCCACGATTGTGGCGTACCCTTGATGCTCCAGCGTTTTCCCAACTACATGAGCGTTCTGGAAGAGGCTTACGCCAGCGCCAGTGCCGAAAGCCGGGTGGTGGACACCGAGAACCGGGTGTTCAACACCAACCACGCGGTAGTCGGTTACTACACGGCCAAGTCCTGGCGTCTGCCGGAGCATGTGACCGCTGCCATCGCCAATCACCACAATGCCTTGGCGATCTTCACCGATGAGTCGTCGCACAACAGTCATCTGAAAAACCTGCTGGCGATCCTGAAAATGGCCGAGCACATTTGTGCGTCGTACCGGGTGCTGGGCAATCAGACCGAGGACCACGAGTGGAACAGCATCGGGTCATTGGTTCTCGATTATGTCGGCCTCTCTGACTACGACTTCGAGACCCTCAAACAAACGATTCGTGACCTCGGCGCTCATCGCTGAGCGACAGCCTGATTCGAGAGCCCCATGCCTGAACTGCCAGAAGTCGAAACCACCCGCCGCGGAATTGCGCCGCACCTTGAAGGCCAGCGCGTCAGCCGGGTGATCGTGCGGGATCGCCGACTGCGTTGGCCGATCCCTGAAGACCTCGATGTGAGGCTGTCCGGCCAGCGCATCGTGTTGGTGGAACGGCGCGCCAAATACCTGCTGATCAATGCCGAAGTCGGCACGCTGATCAGTCATCTGGGGATGTCGGGGAATCTGCGTCTGGTGGAAGTCGGCATGCCGGCCGCCAAGCATGAACACGTGGACATCGAGCTGGAATCGGGGCTGGCCCTGCGTTATACCGACCCGCGCCGGTTTGGCGCGATGCTTTGGAGTCTCGATCCGCTCAACCACGAGTTGCTGATTCGCCTGGGGCCGGAGCCGTTGACCGACCTGTTCGATGGTGAGCGCTTGTTCCAGCTGTCTCGTGCACGCTCCATGGCGGTCAAACCGTTTATCATGGACAACGCGGTCGTGGTCGGTGTCGGCAATATCTACGCGACCGAAGCGTTGTTCGCCGCCGGTATTGATCCGCGCCGTGAAGCCAGGAGCATTTCCCGTGCGCGCTATCTGAAACTGGCGATAGAGATCAAACGCATCCTTGCACACGCCATCGAGCGCGGCGGCACCACGTTGCGCGACTTTGTCGGCGGCGACGGTCAACCCGGTTACTTTCAGCAGGAATTGTTCGTTTACGGCCGCGGTCACGAGCACTGTAAGATCTGCGCAACGCAATTGCGGGAAGTAAAGCTCGGGCAGCGCGCCAGCGTGTTTTGCCCGCGTTGTCAAAGCTGACAGGTCCCAAGGGCTATAGTCAGTGCTCACTGCCTAGCCGAAGGACCGTGCCATGAACCTGTTTCGAGCCCTTGTCGTCGTTTTACTGCTGAGTGTCGGCACGCCCGTGCTGGCGGCGAACGCGGGTAGCGGCGACCCGCGTTACACCATC
>DQGF01000161.1:4749-4911 GCA_003525045.1 Pseudomonas sp.
GGGCGACCCGCGTTACACCATCCAGAATCCCCCCGCGTACGCGATGATTGGCGATTTGCTGATTGCTCGACCCTTGCTGGTCGTGGCGACGGTGATCGGTGCCGGGGCGTTTGTCGTGTCGTTGCCGTTTACCGTGCTGGGCGGCGGCGTGGGCGACGCGGG
>DQGF01000161.1:5201-5350 GCA_003525045.1 Pseudomonas sp.
GGCGGCGGCGTGGGCGACGCGGGTCAGGCGTTGGTGGTCGACCCGGCGAAAGCGGCGTTCGTACGGTGTCTGGGGTGTATAGGGGAGGGGTTTGAGCAGCGGGAGTGAGGTCAGTGACAACTTTGGTGCGGCTGATGACGCCTTCGCGA
>DQGF01000357.1:0-1737 GCA_003525045.1 Pseudomonas sp.
GAGATCAAGGGCGCCGGCAGCGGCGTGCTGGCGATCAAATCCAGCTGGCCGGCGCAGATTCGTAGTGTCTACGGTGACCCGCAACGGATGGTCGACACTTACTTCAAGCCTTATCCCGGCTATTATTTCACCGGCGACGGCGCGCGGCGCGACGAGGATGGCGACTACTGGATCACCGGGCGCATCGACGACGTGATCAACGTTTCCGGACACCGCATCGGCACCGCCGAAGTGGAAAGCGCCCTGGTGCTGCATGACAGCATCGCCGAAGCTGCGGTGGTCGGTTATCCCCATGACGTCAAGGGCCAGGGCATCTACGCGTTCGTCACTCCCATGAACGGCATCGAGCCCAGCGACGAACTGAAGAAAGAACTGCTGGCGCATGTCAGCCAGGAAATCGGCAGTTTCGCCAAACCGGACTTGATCCAGTGGGCCCCGGCCTTGCCGAAAACCCGTTCGGGCAAGATCATGCGGCGGATTCTGCGCAAGATCGCCTGCAATGAACTCGATAGCCTGGGCGATACTTCGACCCTGGCCGACCCAAGTGTGGTTCAGGAGCTGGTCGATAAACGCCTGAATCAGTAACGTGTGCACGCCCCCCTGTAGGAGCGAGCTTGCTCGCGAAGAACTCAAGGACACCGCGTTTATCCTGGATGCACGCGTTATCGTTAACGTCCATCGTCGGAACGCCGCCCGGAGCAAGCTCGCTCCTACAGGGGGCATTGAGCCAAGGTCACGCGCCTTTTTTTTTCGCCACTGAGTCGCCATGGAATTCATCCGCACCCGCATCGAAACCCAGATCATGAGCCTGACCGGTCTGTCCCTGGGCAAACTCGACCTGGAAAACCCCAAGGGCGATCCCGGCCTGTTCGGTCCCGCTTCGGTGAGTTGGCAAGTGCATGGCGATTTCAGCAGCATGCTGATCGGCGGCATCAGTGCGCTGATGCTGCAAGCCTTGCATCCACTGGCCCTGGCCGGGGTCTGGGACCATTCGAATTTTCGCCACGACATGCTCGGCCGCTTGCGCCGCACCGGGCAATTCATTTCCGGCACCACGTTCGGTTCGCGAAAGGACGCCGAGTGGCTGATCGAGAAAGTCCGCACCATCCACCTGCAAGTGACCGGCATTGCCCCGGATGGCCGGCCATACGCCGCCAGCGATCCCGATCTGCTGACCTGGGTCCACGTGGCCGAGGTCAGCAACTTCCTCGCCGCACACCTGCGGTACCGCAATCCGAAGCTGTCCCTCGCCGATCAAGATCGCTATTACGCCGAAATCGCGATGGTTGCAGAACGTCTGGGCGCACGTGATGTACCCCGGTCACGCCAGGACATTGCCGATTACCTTCAGCACATGCGCCCACAACTGCTGTGCGACGAGCGCAGTCGAGAAGTGTTGCGACTACTGCTTAACGCCCCATCCCCCAGCCGGCTGGCCAAGCCTTTCGGCGGCTTGATGATGCAGGCCGGGATCGACCTGCTGCCGGACTGGGCCAGCGACATGCTGGGCGTCAACCAGGGTCCGCTGCAACGCAAGCTGATCCGCGCCAGCGTCAATCGCAGTGCGCCGATGCTGCGCTGGGCGGTGCGTAATGGTTCGGTACAGAGGGCCAGGCGGCGGATGGGCCTGTTGACCTGACCCCTCCTTGTAGGAGCGAGGCTTGCCCGCGATGGCCGCACCACGGGTTCATCTGACGAACCGCGTTATCGTTCATCGCGGGCAAGTCGGATCGCCGC
>DQGF01000357.1:2062-6162 GCA_003525045.1 Pseudomonas sp.
GCACCGCTCGCTCCTACAGGTTCTTCTGCCCCTATAGCTGTTAAACTCCCGCGCCAAATTCCCTCCTGCAAGGCGCCCAGCATGTCTTCCTTGAATCAGGCGCTGCGCGCCGCCCTCGATCATCGTCAGGACCTGCTCGCCGAGCTGCACCAGCAAGGCACCGATTGCTATCGCCTGTTCCATGGCAGCCAGGAAGGCGCCAGCGGTCTGACGATCGACCGCTACGGCCCGCAACTGCTGGTGCAAAGCTTTCACCAGTCGCTGGAGCGCGATGCCCTGCTGCAGCTGCACGACACCATCAATCAGCACCTGGGCCTCGACACCCTGCTGGTCTACAACGACCGCTCCCGTGGCAATTCCCGTATAGACCGTGAAGACACCGTCTACCGCGCCGATGAGGCCGCCCTGCAGGACCTGATCGGCCATGAATGGGGCCTGAATTACCGGGTTCGCGGCCGCCATGCAGGCCAGGATCCACTGCTGTTCCTCGATCTGCGCAACACCCGCGGCTGGGTCAAGGAACACAGCAAAAACAAAAGCGTGCTGAACCTGTTTGCCTATACCTGCGGCGTCGGCCTGAGCGCCGCAGCCGGAGGCGCCAGCGAGGTGTGCAACCTGGACTTCGCCGAAGGCAACCTGGCGGTCGGACGGGAGAACGGTCTGCTTAATCCGCAACTGCCGAGCATGCAGTTCATCCAGTCCGACTACTTCCCGGCGATCCGTCAGTTGGCCGGCCTGCCCATCAGCCAGCGCCGCGGGCAGAAACTGCCGAGCCATCTGCGTCTGGAACAGCGTCAATACGATCTGGTGCTGCTGGATCCGCCGGCCTGGGCCAAGAGCGCATTCGGCACCGTCGACCTGCTGCGCGACTACCAGAGCCTGCTGAAACCGGCGCTGTTGACCACCGCCGAGGATGGCGTGCTGATCTGCTGCAACAACCTGGCAAAAGTCGGCATGGACGACTGGCGCGATCAGGTTTTGCGTTGTGCCGAGAAAGCCGGGCGCCCGGTGCGTGAGTGGACCGTCATGAAACCGGGCGACGATTTTCCATCGTTGGACCAACAACCGCCACTGAAAACGCTGATCCTGCAGCTCTAGGATTCAACAACAAACGCAATACAAATCCTCAAAGCGCAATGACTTCGGAACCAGAATCGCGTGCCATACTCCAAGGCACTCCGATTCAGACAAATGAAGCCGCACATGCCCAAAGGATTGATTCGCGCCATTGGCGCTCTGTTGACCGCGCTGGCCCTCTACAGCCTGCTGGGGTTTCTGATTTTGCCGGGGATCGCGTTGCGGGTGGCCAATCAGCAACTGGCCAATTACGCGACGACGCCCGCCACGCTGACGCGGATCGAACTCAACCCGTTCAGCCTTGAGGTCACACTTTGGGGCCTGATCATTGGCGAGCCGGGCAAGGAACAGGTCGGCTTCGAGCGGCTGTATGCCAATCTGCAGATCGACAGCCTCTGGACCAAGGCGCTGCACCTGTCCGACATCGAACTGGACAAACCCAAGACCGAAATCCTTTTCGGCAAGGACGGCAAGCTCAATCTGCTGGGATTGTTCAAACTGCCCGCCAGCGAGCCGACTCCGGCCGACCCGAATGCCAAACCGTTCCCTTTGCGGGTCGAGCGCATCAACCTGGCTGACGGTTATGTGCACTTCCTGGACGCACGTCCGAGCGAGCCCATCGAATTTCTCTACGACAAACTCGATTTCGAGCTGAAGAACCTCAGCACCCTGCCCGAAGACAGTGCCGACATGACGTTGGTGGCCGTCGGCCCGGGAGGTGGACAGATCGACTGGACCGGCAACTTCAGCCTGATCCCGATTGCCTCCGAAGGTAAGCTGAAGATCACCGATGGCAAGATGAAATCCTTTTGGCCCTATGTGCGTGACGCTGTGCCACTGGTGCTCGAAGATGGCGTCGTCAACCTCAGCACCGACTATAAACTCAACTTGTCCAAGGAAACCGAACTGCTGCTGAGCAATGTTGCGGTCAGTATCGCTCCCTTTGCCATCAAGGCACCGGACGGTCGGCCGCTGGCGAAACTGGCGCGCCTGGACGTCAGCGACACCACGGTGGACCTGGCCAGGCAGCAAGTAGTGGTCGGCAAGATCCGCAGCAATAAACTGGAAACCTGGGCGGCCCTGGAAGCGGACGGGCAACTCGATTGGCAGAAGCTGTTCGCCAGCCAACCTTCCAAAGCGGCGGTCAAAGCCAAAGCCGAACCGGCGAGTACGCCAGCCGCCGCCGATTCCCCGAAACCTGAACCTGCTCCGCCGAGCAAACCGTGGCAGGTGCTGCTCAAAGACGTGCAACTACGCGATTATCAGGTGCATCTGGCCGACCGCAAGGCACAACCGGCCGTGGCCCTGGACGTCGGCCCGCTGAACCTGGACCTGAAGAACTTCGACAGCCTCAATGGCTCACCCTTCAACCTCAAGCTCGACACCGGCGTGGGCAAGCAAGGCAAGATCATGGCGGATGGCGAGGTCAATCTGGCCCCGATCAGCGCCAAACTGAAAGTGCAAACCAAGGACATCGACCTACGGGTCGCGCAGTCCTACATCAACCCGTTCATTCGCCTCGAACTGCGCAGCGGCATGCTCGGCAGTGATCTGGCGGTCGACCTGAAAAGCACCGAGCCGCTGGCATTCAGCGTCACTGGCCGCGCTCAGGTCGATCAGTTGCATACCCTCGACACCCTGAAGACCCGCGACTTCCTCAAGTGGCAGCAACTGGTGCTCGAAGGCCTGAACTATCAGCATGGCGACAGCCTGTCGATCGACAAGGTCAACCTGTTCCAGCCTTATGCGCGCTTCATGATCAACGACGACCGCACCACTAACGTCGATGACCTGTTGATCCCGCAACCGCCTGACTCCGGCGCCAAAACCGCCGCTGCCAAACCCGCCGGCAAGGACAAACCACTGGGCATCCACATTGGCGGCATTGCCATCAATGACGGCTCGGCCAACTTCGCCGACTTCAGCCTGACCCCGAATTTCGCCACTGCCATTCAACAACTCAACGGACAGATCGGCACCATCGACAGTCGCCAGGCGAAACCGGCCAGTGTCGACATCAAAGGCAAGGTCGACCGCTATGCGCCAGTCACCATCAAAGGCTCGGTCAACCCGTTCGACCCGATGGCCAGCCTCGACATCGCCACCAGTTTCAAACGGGTGGAACTGACGACCCTGACACCCTACTCCGGCAAATTCGCCGGCTATCGAATCCGCAAGGGCCGGCTCAATCTCGACCTGCATTACCTGATTACCAAAGGCCAGCTCAAAGCAGAAAACAAGGTAGTGGTCGAACAGCTGCAGCTGGGTGAAAAAGTCGACAGTCCGGACGCGGTAAGCTTGCCGCTGAAGCTGGCCATCGCCTTGCTCAAGGATGTCGACGGCAAGATTTCCATCGAACTGCCGGTAACCGGTGACCTGAACAACCCGCAGTTCAGCATCATGCCCATTGTCTGGCAGACCCTGCGCAACCTGATCGTCAAGGCCGCCGCGGCGCCATTCAAGATGATTGGCGGTCTGGTCAGTGGCGGTGGTTCGCAAGACTTGGGCACTGTCTCGTTTGCGCCGGGTTCAAGCGACCTGAGCAAGGAGGCTGAGGGTTCGTTGATCAAGTTGTCCCAGGCACTCAAGGAACGTCCGGCCTTGCGTCTGGAAATCGAAGGCACCGCAGCGCAAAGCAGCGATGGTCCGCTGATTGCCGAGCAACGCCTGGAACGTGAATACCAGTACAACTATTACAAAATGCTCCAGCGTCGTGGCGACAAGGTGCCGGCTCAAGCCTCACTGCTGCAAGTACCGGACAGCGAAAAAGGTCCATTGCTGGAAGGGATCTACCGCATCCGCCTGAAAACGCAGCCGCCCGCCGAATGGAAGGATCTGGGCAAGGAAGAACGCACCGCGAAAATGCGTGAGGGCGTGATCAACTTCTGGAGTTCCAGCGACGTGCTGTTGCGCCAGCTGGGTCAGGATCGCGCCAGCAGTATCAAGGACTATCTGGTCGACAAGGGGCAGTTGGCCGACGAACGCGTGTACTTCATCGACAGTAGTCTGGGCCAGGCGGAACG
>DQGF01000357.1:6455-8107 GCA_003525045.1 Pseudomonas sp.
CGGTCGAGTGGTTACGCCGATGCATCTGGACGCCGAGTGATGACCAGGCAATTGCTGATCAGCCTGGCCCTGGTGCTGGCCGCGAGTCACGCCTCGGCTGCAGACACCCTGCGCTGCGGCAGTCAATTGGTTAGCGTCGGGGACAGGTCAAGCGAGGTGCTGCAAAAATGCGGTGAACCGGTGAGCCGCGATCTGCTGGGCTACAAACGCAGCGCCGACCGACGGGAAGAGTTCCAGGTCGAGGAATGGACTTATGGGCCTAACGGCGGGATGTATCAGTATCTGCGGTTTGAAGGTAATCGGTTGAAGCAGATCACCAGCAAGCGCGGTAATTAGGTACGACATAAATCTTGTAGGAGCAAGCTTGCTCGCGATGAGGCCATAACGTTCAACATTTGTGTTGGCTGTTACACCGCTATCGCGAGCAAGCTTGCTCCTACAGTTGTTTTGCGGCGCTCACAATAGAACAGGCCCCGAACACGAATGTCCGGGGCCTGTAATGGTCACATCCTTGTGGCCTTTCGCATGAACTCTCAAGTGCGGCAGACGTATGACTCGGCCCGTCTACCGCGCCTTCTCCCGGTTCAGGCGAGAAGTCTTGCCTTACTCGGCTTTCAGGCCGTCAGCGGAGACCGCCTTGACGCCTTTGATTTTCTTGGTGATAGCCACGGCGGTGGCTTTCTGAGCGTCAGTCACGGCAACGGTAGACGACAGGGAAACAACACCTTTGTTGGTTTCAACCTTGATGTCAGTACCAGGAATGCCTTCTTCGGTCACCAGGTCTGCTTTGACTTTGGTAGTGATCCAGGTATCGGAAGTAGCTTCGGTGGCCTGAGTGACTTCACCGGCGGCCAGCACCATTGGTGCTTGGGTGGCTTGAGTCTGAGCAAATGCAGCGTTGGCCATGGTCAGGGTCAGCGCGGTAGCAGCAGCGGCAGTGATAGCGAACTTCTTCATACGAGTAACTCCTGTTTTTTCATAAAGTCTGCTGCGTATCTTGTCAGCAGGGTTACTGGGTATGTTGCGAACGCTGTGCCAACCTTGAGACAGAATAAAAATCCTTATAAATCAATATGTTAATAAAATCGCTAATTTTCGAAATCATGCAAATTGCATGACTTTGAATTTATCTACATGCAAGTTGCGGGTTTTCGCTCGGGCCCTAAGGCCATGAATTTTCGGGACTTTCCGAACGATGTAGTGGGACGTGATTTCTGGAAAAAAAATACCCCGCCGAAGCGAGGTATTGGTGGGTCAGACGGTAGGTCAGGCAGCGCCAGGGCAACTGGTCGTCGTGTAATCTTTCGAACCCGAGAACCCGCAAGTCCAGGTTCCTTTATCGCTCCGGGTCAAAGTGATGGTCTGGTTCAACACTGGCGCCGGTGCGTTGATCAGCTTGCAAGTGATCGTTCCCTTGCCGTCGGCTACCGTACCCGCCGCCGTCAGCGTGCAGTTTTGAGTCGCCGCTACGCCTCCATTCACATTCGTAAGGTCGGGATTGTTTGCCCCACCGTTTATCACATCTTCGAAAGCAACTTTGAGTGCGGATACTTCAGCGATACCCGCAGTAACCTTGGCCCGTGCCTGGTACTTAGAGTATTGCGGCAACGCAAACGTCGCCAGAATCCCAATGATCGCCACCACGATCAGCA
>DQGF01000357.1:8411-8958 GCA_003525045.1 Pseudomonas sp.
GCCACCACGATCAGCAGTTCGATAAGCGTAAAACCTTTCTGAGTATTCATAGACAAGCTCCATGCATGAGTCGAAATCTCATGATCTGAATTAGCCACAGCACAGCCCATGCCAACCCCTTAACCCCCTGTTGTCGGGGGAGAGAACATCACAAAGCCCTTTCCTACCCTCAGAATCCGCACTTTCTGACAATTATTGTCACCTCAACACCGCTGGTTTGGCTCCGCCGCTTGACTAGGCTATAAGTCATGAATTGTCTGCGTCCGGTATCCCCATGAATGACATCGCCCTTAGCGGTCTGGCCAAGCAATTGGTCCTGGCCGAACTGCTCACTGACAAAAGCGCGCAACAGGCGTATCAGCAAGCCCAACGCAACCGGATTTCTCTGGTCAGCTACCTGGTGCAAAACAAACTGGTGAAAAGCCGTCAGGTCGCCGAGATTGCCTCGGAGCACTTTGGCATGGCCCTGCTGGACCTTAATTGCCTGGACAAGGAAACCCAACCCAGGGGCCTGGTCAGCGAGAAACTGATCCGCCAGCACCACGCC
>DQGF01000357.1:9267-9886 GCA_003525045.1 Pseudomonas sp.
AGCACCACGCCCTGCCACTCTGGCGACGGGGCAACAAACTGTTCGTGGGGGTTTCCGATCCGACCAATCACCAAGCCATCAACGATATCCAGTTCAGCACCGGGCTCAGTACCGAAGCCATTCTGGTCGAAGACGAAAAACTCACAGACGCCATCGAAAAATTCTTCGACAGCCATAGTACCGGCCTGGAAGACCTGGCTGACGTTGACCTCGATGGCGTGGACATCGAGTCGATCGATGACAACAATCAGGACGCCATCGCCGGACAGGATGCCGATGACGCGCCCGTGGTGCGCTTCGTCCACAAGATGTTGCTCGACGCGATAAAGAGCGGTTCTTCCGACCTGCATTTCGAGCCTTACGAAAAAACCTACCGCGTGCGAATGCGCACCGACGGCATGCTGCGTGAAGTCGCCAAACCACCGATTCAACTGGCCAACCGCATCGCTTCGCGGCTGAAAGTCATGGCCAGCCTCGACATTTCCGAACGACGCCGGCCCCAGGACGGGCGGATCAAGATGCGCCTGTCCAAGAGCAAGTCCATCGACTTCAGGGTCAACACCCTGCCGACCCTGTGGGGCGAGAAAGTGGTGATCCGGATCCTCGACCCGTCCAGCGC
>DQGF01000357.1:10185-10436 GCA_003525045.1 Pseudomonas sp.
CGGATCCTCGACCCGTCCAGCGCGCAGATGGGCATCGATGCCCTCGGCTATGAGCCCGACCAGAAAGCCTTGTACATGGCCGCTCTCAAGCAGCCACAAGGGATGATTCTAGTGACCGGACCCACCGGTTCGGGCAAGACTGTGTCGCTTTACACCGGCCTGAATATCCTCAACACCGTGGACATCAACATCTCCACCGCCGAAGACCCGGTGGAGATCAACATGGAAGGCATCAACCAGGTCAACGTCAA
>DQGF01000290.1 GCA_003525045.1 Pseudomonas sp.
TTCTTCAAGGCGCTGCTGTTCCTTGCGTCTGGTTCGGTGATCGTTGCCTGCCACCACGAGCAGAACATCTTCAAGATGGGCGGTCTGTGGAAAAAACTGCCACTGGCCTACGCCAGCTTCATCGTCGGCGGCGCGGCCCTTTCGGCCTTGCCACTGGTGACCGCAGGCTTCTACTCCAAGGACGAAATCCTCTGGGAAGCGTTCGCCAGCGGCAACCACGGTCTGCTTTACGCAGGTCTGGTCGGTGCCTTCATGACGTCGCTGTACACCTTCCGCCTGATCTTCATCGCGTTCCACGGTGAAGTGAAGACCGAAGCGCACGCCGGTCACGGCATCGCTCACTGGCTGCCACTGTCGGTGCTGATCGTGTTGTCCACCGCCATTGGCGCGATGATCGTTCCGCCGCTGCACGGTGTGCTGCCGGAAAGCGTCGGCCATGCCGGCGGCGAAGCCAAGCACAGTCTGGAAATCGCATCGGGCGCCATCGCCCTGGCCGGTATCCTGCTGGCCGCGCTGCTGTTCCTTGGCAAGCGGCGTTTCGTCACTGCAATCGCCAACAGCGGCATCGGCCGCTTCCTTTCGGCCTGGTGGTTCGCCGCCTGGGGCTTCGACTGGATCTACGACAAACTGTTCGTCAAGCCATACCTTGCGATCAGCCACGCACTGCGCAAAGACCCGCTTGACCAGACCATCGGTCTGATCCCGCGTATGGCCAAAGGCGGTCACACCGCCCTGAGCCGTACCGAAACCGGTCAACTGCGTTGGTACGCGGCATCGATGGCAGCCGGCTCCGTGCTGGTCATCGGCGCCATCGTGCTGGTAGCGGTCTGATATGAACCTTGCGAACTTGCGAAAGGAATTGAGCCCGTCATGATTCTGCCTTGGCTAATCCTGATCCCCTTCATCGGCGGCCTGCTGTGCTGGATGGGTGAGCGCTTCGGCGCTACCCTCCCCCGCTGGATTGCGCTGTTGACCATGACCCTGGAACTCGCGCTCGGCCTCTGGCTGTGGGCCCACGGTAATTATTCATTTGCACCGGCCCCTGGCGCCGATCCGACCTGGGTGCTTGAGTTCAAGCACATCTGGATCGAGCGCTTCGGCATCAGCGTGCACCTGGCCCTCGACGGCCTGTCGCTGTTGATGATCCTGCTGACCGGTCTGCTGGGTATCCTCTCGGTACTCTGCTCGTGGAAAGAGATCCAGCGTCACGTTGGCTTCTTCCACCTGAACCTGATGTGGATCCTGGGCGGTGTTGTCGGCGTGTTCCTCGCCCTCGACCTGTTCATGTTCTTCTTCTTCTGGGAAATGATGCTGGTGCCGATGTACTTCCTCATCGCGCTCTGGGGTCACAGTTCTTCGGACGGCAAGAAAACCCGGATCTACGCGGCGACCAAGTTCTTCATCTTCACTCAGGCTTCCGGCCTGATCATGTTGGTGGCGATCCTGGGTCTGGTACTGGTCAACTTCAACGACACCGGCGTGATTACCTTCAACTACGCCGACCTGTTGAAAACCAAGATGTCGCTGACCACCGAGTACATCCTGATGCTCGGCTTCTTCATCGCCTTCGCGGTGAAACTGCCGGTGGTGCCGTTCCACTCCTGGTTGCCTGACGCTCACGCCCAGGCGCCGACCGCGGGTTCGGTCGACCTGGCCGGTATCTTGTTGAAAACGGCTGCTTACGGTCTGCTGCGTTTCGCCCTGCCGCTGTTCCCGAATGCCTCGGCCGAGTTCGCGCCGTTCGCTATGACCCTGGGTCTGATCGGGATCTTCTACGGTGCGTTCCTGGCCTTCGCCCAAACCGACATCAAGCGTCTGATCGCCTACTCCTCCGTTTCCCACATGGGCTTCGTGTTGATCGGCATCTACTCCGGCAGCCAACTGGCACTGCAGGGCGCGGTCATGCAGATGCTGGCGCACGGTCTGTCGGCGGCGGCACTCTTTATCCTCAGTGGTCAACTGTACGAGCGTACCCACACCCGCGACATGCGTGAGATGGGTGGCCTGTGGTCGAAGATCGCTTACCTGCCGGCCGTCAGCCTGTTCTTCGCAGCCGCGTCCCTGGGCTTGCCGGCTACCGGTAACTTTGTGGGTGAATTCCTGATCCTGATCGGCACGTTCCCGAGCGCTCCATTGATCACTATCCTCGCGACGTCCGGTCTGGTGTTCGGTTCGGTCTACTCTCTGATCATGATCCACCGTGCCTACTTCGGCCCGGCCAAATCGGACGCGGTGCTGCATGGCATGGATGGTCGCGAACTGATCATGGTGGTCGGTCTGGCAGCGTTGCTGATTTTCATCGGCGTGTACCCGCAACCGTTCCTCGATACCTCTGCTGCGACGATGCATGGCGTGCAGCAATGGCTCGGCACCGCCTTCACTCAACTCGCTTCGGCCCGGTAAGAGCGCTATGGAATTCACGACTCAACACTTTATCGCGCTTGCGCCGTTGTTGATCACCAGCGCCACGATCATCGTGGTGATGCTGGCGATCGCCTGGCGCCGCAACCACTCGCAGACCTTCCTGATTTCCGTGGCGGGCCTGAACCTGGCGTTGCTGTCGATCCTGCCAGCCCTGAAAGTCGCGCCTCTGGCCGTGACCCCTCTGCTGCAGATCGATACCTTCGCTTGCCTGTACATG
>DQGF01000208.1 GCA_003525045.1 Pseudomonas sp.
GCCGCCCGGAGCCGGCTCGCTCCCACAAGGGATCAGCGTCACCCCGAAAACCGGATCAGTCCTGCCGATAAGGCAAGGCGGTCCGCGCTTCCTCGGCATACGCCAGCACCCCGACGCGCTCTTGATGCAGGAAGTCTTTGACCGCGGCCTTCAGGCCGGGATGGCGCAAGTAGTGCCAGGAATGGGTGATCACCGGTTCAAACCCGCGAATCAATTTGTGCTCACCCTGGGCCCCGGCGTCGAAACGCTGGAAGCCATTGGCAATCGCATAATCCATGCCCTGGTAGAAACAGGTCTCGAAGTGCAGGCGGTCGAACTCCGCCAGACACCCCCAGTAACGTCCGTAAAAGCTGTCGCCCCCCACCAGGCTGAACGCCATGGCTACCGGCCGTGAACCCTGTTTGGCCAACACCACTCGAATCGCTTCCGGCATCCGTTCGGCCAACAGACTGAAAAACTCCCGGGTCAGATAGGGCCTTTGCCGCCGCACTGCGTAGGTGTTGGCGTAGCAGGCATAGACAAAATCCCACTGCGCCTGATCCAGCTGCCGACCTTCAAGCCATTCGAAATCAATGCCCTGCCCCGCCACTTGCTCGCGCTCCTTGCGCATCTGCTTGCGCTTGCGCGAACTGAGAGCGTCAAGGAAATCCTGAAAATCCCGATACCCGCGATTCTGCCAGTGGTACTGACAGCCGATGCGCTGCAACCAGCCAGGCTGTTCGGCCAATGCGGCGTCGGTGAAAGGATCGGTGAAATTAATGTGGGCGCTGGAGAGTTGTTCGATCTCAAGGTATCCGGGCAGGCTTTTCAACAGTTCGAAACCGTCCTCAACCGTCGCCGCCAGTAACCGCGGCCCGCTGACCGGGCTGAACGGCACGGCGGTCAATAGCTTGGGGTAATAGTCGATGCCGGCACGCTCGCAGGCATCGGCCCAGGCGTGATCGAACACGTACTCGCCATAGGAATGCCATTTGCGGTAACTGGGCAACGCGGCGATCAACCGGTCACCGTCCATGTGCAACAAATGCTCGGGTTGCCAGCCGGAATGCACGCCGACGCTGCCACTGTCTTCCAGGGCGCTGAGAAAGGCATGGCGCAGAAACGGCTGAGCATCCGACACCAAGGCATCCCAGGTGTGCGGTGCTATATCAGACAGCTTTTCCAGACGTTGCAACGGCATCCACTTCTCTCCACTTCGCGGCGTAAAGCCCGGCGAGTATCGCCTATCGCCGTCAGTTGCACACCACGCCATCCACGGACAGACCGGCAAATAAAAAGTTCACTCGATATTCGCATCGTCATCGAGACGCCATTACTTTGCCACCGTTTTGTCATAATCCATCGCGATACTGGCGCCAGTTTTTAGAGCGTCGGGTTCTAGCCCGGCCACTATTTACCGTCCGTCAACGGTCGGTTTGTGCCCTGGATGGCTCAGTCATCCCTTTCATCTTCGGAGATTGATATGCGTCTTGCTTCCACCAAAACTGCGGCGGCCCTGTGTGGCGGTCTGCTGCTGGCCATGAGTGTTCCGGCCAGCGCCGCAGTCGACGCCAAACTGCTCGACATGCTCAAGGCTAACGGGTCGATTAACAACGCGCAGTACGCCGAATTGCAAGCCGAACTGACACGCGACCAGCATGCTCAGCAGATCCAGCAGCAAGCAACCGCTGAACAGATGACAGCCATGCAGGCAAAACGTAACGAGCTCAGCGCATTTGAGCAAAAAGTGGCTTGGGCCGCCAAGACGCAGATCAAAGGTGACGTGCGCATGCGTTACGAAGATGTGAATTCAGACGGTAACGCCAGCGATCAAGGCCGTGAGCGTGTGCGCGCACGTATCGGTGTCTACAGCGAGATCAACCCGCAAGTCGACGCTGGTGTGCGTATCGCTAGCGGCAGCAACGACGACCGTCGTTCGACGAACCAGAGCCTGGACAACTACTTCACGAAGAAGCAGCTGTGGCTCGACCAGGCGTACCTGGACTGGCACCCTACCGATGTTAAAGACCTGCACCTGATCGTCGGTAAAATGAACCAGCCTTGGGTCAACGAAGGCGACATCATCTGGGATAGCGACATCAACCCGGAAGGCCTGGCGGCCACCTACAAGCTGCCACTGGGTAGCGGCGGCGCGGAACTGTTCGGCAGCGCCGGTTACTACATCCTGAAAGACAACGTCGACGGCGACGGCGTGCAATTCAACCACGACTTGAACATGTACGCCGGCCAACTGGGTGCGCGCTTCGCTCCGACTGACGGCATGAAAGTCACCCTGGGTGGCAGTATCTATAGCTTCGACGGTGACGACAGCCCGGCAGCGCGCGCAGCCTTGGCCATTAACGGCAACACCAGCACCCAGTTTCGTCTGTACGAAGGTTTCGGCCAGATCGACCTGAGCAACCTGCCTATTCCGTTGTCGGCCTACGGCCAGTACGTGGTTAACGACCGCGCAGCGACCGATGAAGATACCGCTTGGTTGCTGGGTGTAAAGACCAAGCTGGGCAAGTTCGGCCTGGACTACAACTATCGTGACGTTCAACGTGATGCCGTGGTCGGCGCGTTCACCGACTCAGACTTCGCCAACGGCTTCACCGGTTCGCGTGGTCACAAGTTCAAAGTGGGTTACGAAATCGACAAAAACTTCTCGGTCGCCGCCGCTTACTTAATGGCCACTTCCGACACCGCAGCGCCAAACCGCAACGATGCGGACATCGACACGCTGCAAGTGGACCTGGAAGCCAAGTTCTAAAGCTCATCGTTCATGGCAATACCCACGCAAGGCGCTGACCCCATCCAGCGCCTTGCGTTTCTTTGCGTGTCACAAAGCTCAAGCCACACTCAGCGCTTGCGCAGAATCACGCTACCAATCGAATAACCCGCGCCGAACGAGCTGAGCACCGCCAGCGATCCGGGCGCCAGATCATCCTGATGCTTGTGAAATGCAATCACCGAACCCGCAGAACTGGTATTGGCGTAGGTGTCGAGAATCACCGGTGCTTCTTCTTCGGTGGCTTCGCGGCCCAGCAGTTTCCTGACGATCAGGTGATTCATGCTGAGGTTGGCCTGATGCAGCCAGAAGCGCTTCACGTCCGTGATGTTGAGCTGGTTTTCTTCCAGATGCTTGGCGATCAGCTCGGCCACCATCGGGCAGACGTCCTTGAATACCTTGCGGCCTTCCTGGACGAACAGTTTGTCCTTGGCACCGATGCCTTCTTGCGCCGCGCGGTTGAGGAAGCCGAAGTTGTTACGGATGTTGTTGGAGAACTTAGTCAGCAGCTTGGTGCTGACCACGTCGAACTGGTACTTGGAGGTGGCCAGGTCGGCACGTTCGATGATCACTGCGGTGGCGGCGTCGCCGAAGATGAAATGGCTGTCGCGGTCGCGGAAATTCAGGTGACCGGTGCAGACTTCCGGGTTGACCATCAGGATCGCCCGGGCCTGGCCCAGTTGCACGCTGTTGGCGGCGGTCTGAATGCCGAAGGTCGCCGAGGAGCAGGCCACGTTCATGTCGAAGCCGAAACCCTGGATGCCCAGTGCTTCCTGGACTTCGATCGCGATGGCCGGGTAAGCGCGTTGCAGGTTGGAGCAGGCGACGATCACGCCATCGATGTCCGCGGCGGTCTTGCCGGCACGCTGCAAGGCTTGTTCGGCCGCGCCGATGGCCATCTGGCAAAGCACCGACCACTCGTCATTCGAGCGCTCCGGCAGGCGTGGCGCCATGCGTTGCGGGTCGAGGATGCCGTCCTTGTCCATGACAAAGCGGCTTTTGATGCCAGAGGCTTTTTCGATAAACGCCGCGCTGGATTCGGTCAAGGCTTCGACTTCACCACGGGCGATGGCTTCGGCGTTGTCGGCGTTGAACTGCCCGACGTAAGTATTGAAAGACTGCACCAGCTCTTCGTTGGAGATGCTGTTGGCCGGGGTGTACAAGCCGGTGCCGCTGATGACGACGTTATGCATGGTCGTTTCTCTGATCTGTTCAGGCAGAAAGCATTGGCACCGACGTACCAACACACAAAGGGTCTATTCCCATTCGGGGACACAAACCTGGCATCGTATTATTCCGACCCGCCTGCGACCGTGAAGGCGCAAAACCGCGGGGGCGGTGTTTATAGGCGCGAAGTTTGCCATAAACCTTGGGGTTTGGCCCTATTTGCTGGATCAAACCCTACCGCAGACACAACGCATTACCGTAGGAGCCAGGCTTGCCGG
>DQGF01000098.1 GCA_003525045.1 Pseudomonas sp.
GCCCAAGTTAATAAACCTGGTATAAACTCCGAATGTGCCATGATCCTGCCATGATCTTATAATTCGACTGACCACTTAAGTACAAATAGCGACTTATACGAAAGTTCCTTGATCTTTCATTAACTGATGGAGTGCATATGTCCTTCCTCGATACGAATCAGGTCAATGGCCCAACGATGGCGCCCCGCTCCCTGGGGCGAATGAAACTTGTGAATCAGAAGTCGACGGTCGCTGAAAGGAGGTAGGTGCGCGGGGTCGACAGCGTCAAGCCAGGCTCGCTGTCATCCGAGGCTCCGGCCGAACTCCAGTAGCGCTTGTCCGCCACGTTCTCGATATTGGCACGCAGGGTGATGTTCTTTTCCTCGACCTTGAACGCGTAGCGTGCGCCCACGTCGAAACGCTCCCAGGAGTCGATTTCCTTGTTGTTGGACTGGTCCAGGTACTGCGAGCTGGAATAGAGGCCGCGGCTGGTCAGGGTCAGGCCCTGCACGGTCGGCACGTCCCACTCGGCGCCCAGGTTGACGTTGTATTTCGGCGTGGCCGGCGCCCGGTTGCCGTCGAAAGTGCCATTGGTGGTGTCGTTCAACTCGCTGTCGATGTACATGACACCGCCGAGCAGGCGGAAACCATCGAGCGGTTCACCGAACACACTCAGCTCCACACCCGTGTTCTCACGCTTGCCGTTCGGACCGAAGACGCGCGTGGTGGCGTTGGTCTCGTAGGCCGGCTGCTTGATCCGAAACACCGCAGCGGTGACGGCGAACGCACCGGCGTCATACTTGGCGCCGACCTCGACCTGGCGGCTGATGAATGGCGGGAAGATTTCGTCCTCGTTGACCGAGGTCGACGGTGCGATCTTGCCCTGGCTCAGGCCTTCCATGTAGTTGGCATACAGCGACAGCTTGTCGGTCGCCTTGAACAGGATGCCACCCGACGGCGAGACCTTTTCCTCATCGTAGGCGGTGGCGCCTTTGACGTTGTCGGTCCAGTCGTCAACCTGAACCCGCTGCCAGCGGGCGCCGAGGGTCAGCAGCAGCCGGTCATCGAAGAAGCCCAGGGTGTCGGACAACGCCACACCACTTGAGCGGTTCTCGGTATAAACCTTCGAATCCAGTCGCGTCGGGACGTTCGGGGTCGGTGTTTCCACCGGGTTATAGATGTTGCTGGGGGCCGCGCCATAACGGGCACCGCCGTTTTCAAAGTCCATGTAGAAGTAGCTGGCGGCCAGGTTGACTTCATGGCTCACCGGGCCGGTATGAAACCAGTTGCGCACCCCTGCCGTGGCCGTCCGGACATTTTCGTCGCGGGTGAAGTCACGCGGTTGCACGCTGAAATCGCCGGCGTCGTTGGTCACCGAAACGGCATGCCGGAGGAAGTCATGGTTACTTTTGCGCGCCCCCACGCCGCCGTACAGCATGACGGAATCGTTGACATCGAATTCAGCGTTCACCGCGCCGAATGTGTCATTGGTACTGGCCTTGCTCCAGGGCTGCGCATAGTTGCGGCGCACATCGCTGGCATGCGGAACCTGCGCATTGGGGCCGACCTGCACGCGCTCCTGCGGCGCATCGGTATCACGCTCGGTGCGCCCGATGTCCGTCGAAAGCCGCAGGCGTTCACCGCGAAAATCCAGGCCCAGCACGGCCATCTCACGGTCGACATTCTGGTGATCCCATTCGGTATCGCCGGACTGCTTCACGCCGTTGAAACGAAGACCGAACTTATTGTCTTCACCGAAACGCCGGCCGACATCCACGGCCCCACCGACTTGGCTGTCGGAAGCGTACATACCGGTAAACGAAGTGATGGGCTTGTCGGTCGCACGCTTGGGCACCACGTTGATCCCGCCACCCACGCTGCCCCGCGGCGAGATGCCATTGATGAGTTGGCTCGGGCCTTTGATGACGTCGACGCGGTCGGCCATCTCCATGTCGATGGTGTAGGTCGGCAGGACGCCGTAGAGACCGTTGTAGGCGACATCACTATTGAACAGGCTCAACCCGCGAATGGTGAACTGCTCATACCGCCCGCCCGCCGGGTTAGTGGCGCGAACCGAGGGATCACTGGCGATCAGGTCGCCCAAGGTACGCGCCTGCTGGTTCTTGACCGCCTCGCTGGTGTAGGTGGTCACGCTGAAGGGCGTTTCCATGAAGTCTTTGGAGCCGAGCAAGCCTTGCGAACTGCGGCGCGCGACCTGGCCGCCGGCATACACATCGCCGTCCGCCCCGCCCGTGGCCCCGAGAATCGAGGTGGGGGCCAGTTGCAGGCTGCCGCCTTCTGGTGCCGGGGTCAGGATGTACGCCTGTTCGCCTACCGGCTGCAGTTGCAGACCGGAACCCTGCAGCAACCGGGTGAAGCCCTCCTCGACCGCGTATTCGCCGGAAAGACCGGGACTGTTACGACCGCTGACCAGCGCAGGGTCCACCGAAAGATTGACCCCGGCCAATCCGGCGAAGCGGGTCAATGCGGCGCTGAGGCTGCCGGCGGGCACCTGGTAACTGCGTCGAGGGCTGTCTTCGGCATAGCTGACGGCGACCA
>DQGF01000529.1:0-168 GCA_003525045.1 Pseudomonas sp.
CAGGCACTGCTCAAGGACAGCGACCCGGACATGCGCGAAATGGCCGTGGAAGAAGTCCGCGAAGCCAAAGAGCAGCTGATCGAAATCGAAGCCAGCCTGCAACGCATGCTGCTGCCCAAGGATCCGAACGACGGCCGTAACGTGTTCCTCGAAATCCGCGCCGGCACC
>DQGF01000529.1:459-4236 GCA_003525045.1 Pseudomonas sp.
GAAATCCGCGCCGGCACCGGCGGTGACGAAGCGGCGATTTTCTCTGGCGACCTGTTCCGCATGTATTCGCGTTACGCCGAGCGGCGGGGCTGGCGAGTGGAAATCCTCTCCGAGAACATCGGTGAGCACGGTGGCTATAAAGAAGTCATCGCCCGGGTCGAAGGCGACAACGTCTATGGCAAGCTGAAGTTTGAATCCGGCGCGCACCGTGTGCAGCGGGTTCCGGCCACCGAGTCCCAAGGTCGCATCCACACTTCGGCCTGCACCGTGGCAGTGTTGCCTGAGCCGGACGAGCAGGAAGCGATCGAGATCAACCCGTCAGATTTGCGGATCGACACCTACAAGTCCTCCGGTGCCGGCGGTCAGCACGTCAACAAGACGGACTCGGCGATCCGCATCACCCACTTGCCGTCCGGTATCGTCGTCGAGTGCCAGGAAGAACGCTCCCAGCACAAGAACCGCGCCCGGGCGATGTCCTGGCTGTCGGCCAAACTTAATGATCAGCAGACCAGCGCCGCCGCCAATGCCATCGCCAGCGAGCGTAAATTACTGGTAGGTTCGGGTGATCGCTCCGAGCGGATCCGCACCTACAATTTTGCCCAGGGTCGGGTCACCGACCACCGGGTCAACCTGACGCTGTATTCCCTCGACGAAATCCTCGCGGGTGGTGTCGATGCAGTGATCGAGCCGTTGCTGGCCGAATACCAGGCCGACCAATTGGCGGCGATAGGTGAGTAAATGACGATCATTGCCAGTTTGTTACGCGCCGCCGAGCTGCCGGATTCGCCCACTGCGCGTCTGGATGCCGAGTTGTTGCTGGCGGCTGCGTTGGGCAAGTCCCGCAGTTTTTTGCATACCTGGCCCGAACGCATCGTTCCGAGCGAAGCAGCGCTGACCTTTGCCGACTATTTGCAGCGTCGTCGTGGCGGCGAGCCGGTGGCCTACATTCTTGGCCAGCAAGGTTTCTGGAAGCTCGATCTGGAAGTCGCGCCGCACACGCTGATCCCGCGCCCGGACACCGAGCTGCTGGTGGAAGCCGCACTGGAATTGTTGCCGGCCGCACCGGCCTTGGTGCTTGATCTCGGCACTGGCAGCGGCGCCATTGCCCTGGCCCTGGCCAGCGAACGTCCGGCCTGGAAGGTCACCGCCGTGGACCGCGTGCTCGAAGCCGTGGCCCTGGCCGAGCGCAATCGGCAGCGCCTGCACCTGAACAACGCCACCGTGCTGAGCAGCCATTGGTTCAGCGCGCTGCAAGGCCAGCGTTTTCAACTGATCATCAGCAATCCGCCCTACATCGCGTCCGCCGATCCGCATCTGGTCGAGGGCGACGTACGCTTTGAACCGGCCAGCGCCTTGGTGGCCGGCGTCGACGGGCTCGACGATCTGCGTCTGATCGTCGTCCAGGCGCCGGATTATCTTGAGGCAGGTGGCTGGCTGATGCTCGAGCACGGTTACGATCAAGCTGGCGCGGTGCGTGATTTGCTGCTGACCCGCGGCTTTGAACACGTCCACAGTCGCACCGATCTGGGCGGTCACGAACGCATCAGTCTGGGGCGCCTGCCGTGCTGAACGATCAGGAATTGTTGCGCTATAGCCGGCAGATTCTGTTGCAACACGTCGACATCGACGGTCAGTTGCGACTCAAGCAAAGCCGCGTGTTGATCGTCGGTCTTGGCGGTCTTGGCTCGCCGGTGGCGCTGTACCTGGCAGCCGCCGGTGTGGGTGAACTGCATCTGGCAGACTTCGACACCGTCGACCTGACTAACCTGCAACGCCAGATCATTCACGACACTGACAGCGTCGGGGTGAGCAAGGTCGATTCGGCTATCCGCCGTCTGAGTGCGATCAACCCCGGAATTCAGCTGATCGCCCATCGCGCGGCGCTGGACGAAGACTCCCTGGCCGCCGCCGTGGCTGCAGTGGATCTGGTGCTGGACTGCTCCGACAATTTCTCCACTCGCGAAGCGGTCAACGCTGCGTGTGTGGCCGCCGGAAAACCTCTGGTCAGCGGCGCGGCGATTCGCCTCGAAGGGCAATTGTCGGTGTTCGATCCCCGTCGTCCGGAAAGCCCGTGCTACCACTGTTTATACGGGCACGGCAGCGAAGCCGAGCTGACTTGCAGCGAGGCCGGTGTCGTCGGCCCCTTGGTCGGGCTGGTGGGTAGCCTCCAGGCCCTGGAGGCCATGAAACTGCTGGCAGGGTTCGGCGAGCCGCTAGTGGGGCGCCTGTTGTTGATCGATGCCTTGGGCACGCGCTTTCGTGAATTGCGGGTCAAGCGTGATCCGGGCTGCAGCGTCTGTGGTTCGAAGCATGCGTGAAGCGCCGATCGGCGTGTTCGACTCCGGCGTCGGTGGGCTGTCGGTGCTGGCCGAGATCCAGCGTTTGCTGCCCAATGAGTCTCTGTTGTACGTCGCCGATTGCGGGAACGTTCCTTACGGCGAGAAAACCCCGGAATTCATCCGCCAGCGTTGCAGCGTGATGGCCCGGTTTTTTCAGCAGCAAGGCGCCAAAGCTTTAGTGCTGGCGTGTAACACGGCGACTGTCGCTGGGGTTGCAGACTTGCGGCGCGACTATCCCGAGTGGCCCATCGTCGGCATGGAGCCCGCAGTCAAACCGGCCGCTGCCGCCACCCGCAGCGGTGTGGTCGGCGTCCTCGCCACCACCGGCACCTTGCAGAGTGCAAAGTTCGCCGCTTTGCTCGACCGGTTCGCCACCGACGTACGAGTCATCACTCAGCCGTGCCCAGGCCTGGTGGAGCTGATTGAAAACGGCGATCTGCACAGCCCTGCCTTGCGCCAGTTACTGGCCCGGTATGTCGAGCCTCTGCTCGGCGCCGGGTGCGACACAATAATTCTTGGCTGCACGCATTATCCCTTCCTAAAGCCGTTGCTTAGGCAGATGATCCCTGACGACATCAGCTTGATCGACACCGGCGCCGCGGTCGCGCGGCAACTTCAGCGCCTGTTGGCCGAGCGCGAATTGCTTGCCGTGGAACCTGCTCGTGATGCGCGCTTCTGGACAAGTGCCGACCCGGTTCATTTCAAAGATGTGTTGCCGGTACTGTGGAATTCGCCCGGGATTGTGCAAAGCTTCGACATGTAAAAAAATGTGAAATAAACGATTCATTCGGCTGAACTTCTGAATAAGCGCTGGCTTCTATAGCTTTGAATGTTGAGCTTCAAAAAAAAAAACTTAACGAAATGATCGGAAAAAAAAGGATGTTTCTAGTGAAGAGACTATTCTGCTTGGCCGCGATTGCTGCCGCATTGATGGGGAACAGTTTTACCGCACAGGCCGCAGGCGTGGAGTTCGCGGTCGGCGAGACCAGCGAGTCGACCATGACCTATCGACTGGGCATGCAATTGGACTGGGACAAGAGCTGGCTGCAAAGTGACGTCGGTCGTTTGACCGGCTACTGGAGTGGCGCCTACACCTATTGGGAAGGCGACAAGTCCTCCAGCAACCACAGTCTGTCGTTCTCGCCGGTGCTGGTTTACGAATTTGCCGGCCAGAACGTCAAGCCGTACGTGGAGTTGGGGGTTGGCGTAGCGGTGTTCGCCAATACCGAAGTCGAAAACAACCAGCTCGGCAATGCCTTTCAGTTCGAAGACCGGTTCGGTTTTGGTCTGCGCTTTGCCGGCGGACATGAGGTCGGGATTCGTGCGACGCATTACTCCAATGCCGGGATCAGCAGTCCGAACGACGGTGTAGAAAGCTACGCGCTTCACTACACGATGCCGTTGTAACGTCAAAAGCTTCGCTGGCAAGCCTCGCTCC
>DQGF01000529.1:4559-10808 GCA_003525045.1 Pseudomonas sp.
GTGATCTGTAGGAGCGAGGCTTGGTCTGGGCGGCATTCCGACGAAGGCGTCAGATCTGATAACACATTATTAAAAGCTGACAATTCAGCGATACGCCGTGGTAATCCCCTCGCGCTCTTCGATGCACTCCGGTGCCCCCATCTCGAACTCCCGGCAGATCAGCGGGCGTTTTTCGTAGATGGTGCACATCATGGTGTTGCGATCCAACGCGGCGCACCAGCCGTCATCCAGACGCAGCATGACTTCCCCACCCCAATCATCGGTATCGATAAACCGTTCGGGCACACCTGTGTCGGTGATCAGCATGACTTCGAGCTGGCAGCAGCAGGCTGCGCAGGTCGAGCAAGTGACCGCCGATTCGGCAATTTGCGTATGGGGAATGGTATTCATGGCCTGCAGTGTAAGGCAGCGGGGCGATGCTGTGTGAAAGGCCTGACGGACGCTTGGCTGCAGTTAAATACAGCAGGCTGATCCGCTAACGGAATTCGAGAGGCCTTGGGCCATTCGCCGCTGGGCTATTTTGACCTGCAGAAGAGGGCGCTGTCACAAGGCTTCCCCGAACGAGCGGGCAACACGCATAGCGCTGATCACGCCGTCTTCATGGGAGCCACTGGCCCAATAGGCGCCGCAATAGTAAGTGTGATGCGCGCCGTTCAATTCTTCCCAGCGTTCCTGCGCGGCAACTGCCGTCACGCTGAATTGCGCATGGGCATAGGTGTATTGGGCGAGCACCTTGAACGGGCTGATGCCGGCACTTTGATTGAGGCTGACACAGAAGGTGGTGTCGCTCTGAATGCCCTGCACAATATTCATGTCGTAGGTCACGGCCGCCCGTGTGTGGCCGGGACCACTGAGGCGATAGTTACAACCGGCCCAGGCACGTTTTCGCTCGGGTAGCACGCGTGTGTCGGTGTGCAGCACGACTTCGTTGTCAGCGTAGGGCAGGGCACCAAGGATCGACTGTTCGGCGTCGCTCGGCTTGGCCAACAGTTTCAGAGCCTGGTCGCTATGACAGGCGAACACCACTTTGTCGAACCGCTCGCTGCCGGCGGCGCTGTGGATGACCACGCCATCCCCATCGCGCTCGACCCGATTCACCGGGCAATTGAGCCTGATCTTCTCTTTGAATCTCGCCGTCAACGGGGCGATATAGGCGCTCGAGCCGCCCTCGATCACGCACCATTGCGGGCGATTGCCCCTGGACAGCAGACCGTGATTGTTGAAAAAACTGACGAAAATCTGCATTGGAAAACCCAGGATGTCGGCCATGGACATCGACCAGACCGCTGCCCCCATCGGCACGATGTAATGCAGGATGAAACGCTCGCCGTAGCCGCCAGCCTTCAAATAGTCATCCAGCGTGGTGTCTGTAGCGATTCGCCCTTCAGCCAGGTCACGCTGTGCATCTTTATTGAAGCGCAAGATGTCCCGCAGCATGCCCCAGAACTCCGGCGACAACAGATTGCCACGTTGGGCAAACAGGCTGTTGAGGTTGTTGCCGTTGTATTCGAGGCCAGTGTCCGGGTCGGTGACAGAGAAACTCATTGGCGTCGGCTTGAAACCCACGCCAAGTTGGCCCAGCAGGCGAATGAAATTCGGATAGGCCCAGTCGTTGAATACCATGAAGCCGGTGTCCACCGCGTAGCTTTGGCCATCGACAGTCACCTCTACGGTATGGGTATGACCGCCGACCCGGTCGCTGGCTTCGAACAGGCTGATCTCGTGGCTGCGATTGAGCAGGTAAGCGCTGGTCAGCCCCGAGATACCGCTGCCGATGATGGCGATGTTCACGGCTGATCCTTGATCGGCGGCTGACCGCGCACCATGCGTTTGCCAATCGCCAGTTTCGCGCTGTCGGGCATTTTCGACAGTGGCCAGAGGGCGGCCATGAACAGCGCAGGCAGGGCAATCTCCGGGGGGCGGCTCTTGAGTTCATCGAAGATATACCGTGCGGCTTTATCCACCGGCCAGGCGAGGGGGATCGGGACGTCGTTGTTCGCTGTCGGCGGTGTGTCGACGAAGCCTGGGCTGACCATGGTGACTTCGATGCCCTCCGGAGCCAGATCGGTGCGCAAGGACTCGAACAAGTAACGCAGGCCAGCCTTCGAAGTGCCATGGGCTTCGGCCCGTGGCAGCGGCAGGTAGGTTGCCGAACTGGCCATACCCACCAGATGCGGCGCCCTGCCGGCCCGCAGTAATGGCACGGCAGCTTCAATGCAATAACTGCTGGCGAGCAGGTTAGTGCGCACGACATGCTCGATGATTGAAGCATCCAACTGCCTGGCGTCGACATATTCGCAAGTGCCAGCGTTGAGGATCACCGAATCCAGCGAGCCCCATTCCTCGGTAATCCGCTCGCCGATTTCACGTACGGTCTGGCTGTTGGTCAGGTCGCCGGCCACCACCAGCACTTGCCCTGGATAACGCTTGGACAAGATTTTCAAGGGTGCCGCCGAACGTGAACTGACCGCCAGGTGGGCGCCAGTCTTCAGTATTTCTTCGGCCAAAGCCAAGCCAATACCATTGCTGGCGCCGGTCAGCCAATATCGTCGTGGAAGTGCAAAACTCATCCCATGCTCCTTTTCAGCCAGATACACGACTGGCCCAATACGGGTAGATGTTCATAAAACAGTGCCCCGGCATCGAAGTAATCCCGGTGGCAATAAACCTGGTCGCGCAGCTAATCACTCATCGCCACCTCCTGAGTTCTGTCGCGACGGTAGATTCCTGAACGCGGCCAGCGCTCGTGCGCGGGACGTGCTCAGATTGACGATCGGCGAAGGATAGTCCGCCACACCAAACAGCCCGTCGAGGTTTGCCGGGTTGTGCACTTCTTTTTTATTCAGTCCGGCCAGTTCCGGCAGCCAGTGCTTGATGAATGCGCCCTCGGCGTCAAATTTTTCCGACTGGCTCAACGGGTTGAAAATCCGGAAGTAGGGCGCCGAATCAGTGCCGGTGGACGAACTCCACTGCCAACCGCCGTTATTAGCCGCGAGGTCACCATCGATGAGGTGGCGCATGAAAAAGCGCTCGCCTTCACGCCAGTCGATCAGCAGGTTCTTGGTCAGAAACATCGCCACTACCATGCGTAAACGGTTGTGCATCCAGCCGGTTTCAAGCAATTGGCGCATGGCCGCGTCGATGATTGGCAGGCCGGTGCGGGCTTGCTGCCAGGCCAAAAGCTCTTCGGGAGCATCGCGCCAGGCCAGGGCCTCGGTTTCCGGACGGAAGGCACAGTGACGGGAAACCCGTGGGTAGCCCACCAGGATGTGTTTGTAGAACTCGCGCCATATCAATTCGTTGATCCAGGTGACGGCGCCCGCCTTGCCGCTTTCGAACTCGCCCTGATTGCTTTGCAGGGCAGCGTGCAGGCATTGGCGTGGGGATATCACTCCGGCAGCGAGATAGGCCGAGAGCTGACTGGTGCCGGGTTTGGCCGGGAAGTCTCGCTCGCCTTTGTAGTAGTCGATCTGAGCGTCGGTAAAGGTGTCGAGGCGGCGCCGGGCTTCGCGTTCACCGGCCGGCCAGAGGGCGCGCAAGCTGTCGCTAGGCGTTTCGAAGCCCTCGACCTTTGCGGGGATCTTGTCGTGTTGGATGTTTAATGAACGTTGCGCGGTTGGGGCGCCCACCAGACTCGGAAGCGCATGACGCAGGCGTTCATGGCACACCTTGCGGAATTGGCTGAAGACCTGGAAATAAGTGCCGGTCCTGGTCAGAACGCTACCGGGCCTGAACAGCAGTTGGTCGAGGTAGCTGTGAAATTCGATGCCCTGGGTCTTCAGCGCATCGGCCACCGCTAGATCCCGGCGCCTTTCATGAATGCCGTATTCCTCGTTGACGTGTACCGCGTCAATCTCCAACTGCTGACAAAGATCGAGCAAAACGTTCGATGCGTCATCCCAGCGTGGTGCATCGCGTATCAGCAAGGGAATGTTCAGTTCGCCCAGCGCGCGGCTTAATTCGCTCAAGTTGCGCAGCCAGAAATCCACTTTGCACGGCGCGTCGTCGTGTTCCAGCCATTGGCCTGGGCTCAGCAGGTACACCGCCACGCTTGGACCACGCGCTGCGGCGGCCGAGAGGGCAGTGTTGTCATGTAAGCGCAAGTCGCTGCGCAGCCAGATCAATTGCATGGTGGTGTCCATGGATAACGTTTAAATGAGCCCGCGCTGGACCAGATCCTGGTGAGCCGATAACGGATCTTCAGCCAGGAACAAGTCAGCAATCTCGTTGGTTCTTGCGGACAACTCGGCGTGGTGGATGCACACGGTTGGTCCGGCAATCATTTTTGGGCAACTGACGCTATTCAAAAGTTTCGTCAGCTGCGAAAGGTTCATGGCTTTGCTGGAATATAAAAGTACGCCCCGTGCTTTCAGGTGATCGACCGCCAGCGCGAGTTCGCCGGCGGGGAGTGGCCAGTCGAACACCTCCACCGGACAATCAGCGCTGCTGATCAACCAGGCGCTGAGCCACAGGTGCGGCTCCAGCGGCAGGTCCGAATGATTGATCAACAGCAATGGCGCGCCACGCAACTGGCGGTTGTTATGGTAGATCCGTGCGCCGAATTTGCTGCGTAGCCAGGAAAAGAAAAATACCCGCTCCATCTGTGCGCCGAACTGCCCTTGCCAGCGTTGCTCCAGCTCAGCCAGCAACGGCATCAGCAGCTGTTCACACAAAATTCGCGGTGGATATAGCGCCATGGCCTGGTTGACGGTGTCATCGAGGGTGCGTTCGCTCAGTTGAGTCACTGCGTGCAGCAGCGTATGGCGCAGCACATGCCAATCGTTTTCGACCGATTCGGTCAAGGCCTGCGGGGTGTCGAGCAGTTGCTTGACCTGGCTGACGGCAACGCCGCGATTGAGCCAGGTCAGAATCGTCAGAATGCGTTGAACGTGTTCGACGCGGAACAGCCGATGGCCCTTGGGGGTGCGTTGCGGCACGATCAGGCCATAACGCCGCTCCCAGGCGCGCAAGGTCACGGCGTTGACGCCGGTCTGGCGGGCCACCTCACGAATGGGCAGCCAGCCTTCATCGAGGGCCTTTGCGAAATCGGCGCCCAGGTCTTCGCTGGCGCGGGTGTCGAGTGGGGTTTTCATCAAATCGCGTTTCGCAGGCTTAGATTTTCCGGATGCGGTTGCAGGTAAACCTGCTGCGCGATGTACGGATCAGGGTGCTGGCGAAAATAATGTTTGAGCAAGGTCAGCGGCACCACCAGCGGCACGATGCCTAGGCGGTACTGGCCGATGACGTGCTGCACTTCCTGCTTGTCTTCAGCGCTGATCGCCTGTTTCAGGTAACCACTGATGTGTTGCAGGACATTGGTGTGGGAGCGGCGCGTGGCGCATTTTTTCAAGGCGGCCATCAGTTCGCTGAAGTAGCGTGGGCCCAGCTCGCCGGGATCGGTATGGCCCATGTTGCCCAGCAGATTGCCCAGGGTTTTGTAGTGCACCGGGTTGTGGGCCATCAGCAGGTATTTGTAGCGCGAGTGAAAGTCTGTGAGGCCGCGACGGGTCAGGCCTTCTTGCCGCAACTGCTGCCAGGCGCTATAGGCGAATACGCGGGTCAGGAAGTTTTCGCGCAGCACCGGGTCGTTGAGTCGACCGTCTTCTTCCACGGGCAAATCCGGATGCAGGGCGCAAAACGCCTGGGCGTAGATGCCGCGACCACCACCGTCCACTGGCGCCCCGTTGGCATGGTAGACCTTGACCCGTTCCAGCCCGCATGACGGGGATTTCTGCATAAAGATGTAGCCGCAAATATCGCCCAGCTCGGCCGCCATTTTCCGGCCATATTCAGCCAGGGGGCGAGTGACGTTGATAGCGGGATTGACTGTGCCGATGGCATCGGGTTGTTCGGGGGTACCCATCAGGCGGATGGGTTCGCGAGGGATGCCGAGGCCGATGGCAACTTCCGGGCACACTGGGACGAAATCGAAGTAGTCAGTGAGGGTGCGGCTGCACAGCCGCGACTCCTTGTGCCCACCGTTAAAGCGCACCTGAGCACCCATCAGGCAAGCGCTGATGGCGATTTTCGGTTTCACGGTGGGGTGGGGCATCGGGGCACCTCGAATCCAGACCTGTACAGACTTTGAATTCTGTACAACATGACTTCATCATAGATTCAAAGGTGTACAAGTCAAATATTTTGTATAGGTATTGCGCTCTAACCGCCAATCCCCCTACGGACACATTCCCCTGTAGGAGCTGCCGAACCTTCGGCAGCTCCTACGGTGGATCAAAATCTGTTTACTGC
>DQGF01000529.1:11108-11288 GCA_003525045.1 Pseudomonas sp.
GTGGATCAAAATCTGTTTACTGCAAATGCGCGTGCAAGCGCCTGGCGGCTTCCTGACCGCTGAGCCAGGCACCCTCGACACGCCCGGACAGGCACCAGTCGCCGCACACATAAAGGCCCAGGTCGGCATCGGCCAACACTCCCCATTCATGGCTGCTGGCGGGGCGGGCGTAGAGCCAGC
>DQGF01000529.1:11583-14400 GCA_003525045.1 Pseudomonas sp.
CGGGGCGGGCGTAGAGCCAGCGATGGGCAAGACTGAAGGTTGGAGCGGGCATCGCGTCGTGCAACAGTTCGGCAAACGCGCCATGCAATTGCTCGATCACCGCTTCCTTGGACAGGTCGATATGCTGCCGGCTCCAGACACTGGTGGCATGCAGTACCCAAGTATCCAGCGTGGTGTCGCGCCCGGGTTTGCTGCGGTTACGGGCGAGCCAGTCGAGCGGGCTGTCTTGCACGAAGCAGCCCTCCATAGGGGTATCCAGCGGCGTTTCGAATGCCAGTGCGACAGCCCAGGTCGGGTCCATTTTCACCCCGGCGGCGGCACCCGCGAGCTTCGGCGCGGCGGCCAGCAGTGCAGTGGCCTGCGGCGCTGGCGTGGCGATCACCACATGCCCGAACGGGCCATGGGTGAAGCCGTCGGCGTCCTGCAGATGCCAATGTTCTTCGCCGCGATAGACCTCGGTGATCCGGCAGGCGAACTGCACTTCCAGGTCGCCGAGCAGGCCGCGGGTGATGGCGCTCATGCGTGGCGTACCAACCCAGCGGGTCTGTTCGTCCGGCGACAGGTTGAGCTGGCCGCCGTGGTAGGTGTAGAGCTGCGGCGTCCATTCGGCGACCCAGCCGTTGGCCTGCCAGCGCTGGACTTCCGTGACGAAGCGGCGATCGCGAGCAGTGAAATACTGCGCGCCCAGGTCCAGGGCACCCGCATCGCTGCGCTTGCTCGACATGCGTCCGCCACTGCCGCGGCTTTTATCGAAAAGTTGAACGACATGCCCGGCCTCCGTAAGGGCCTGGGCGGCTGAAAGTCCGGCGATGCCGGTGCCGATGATTGCGATAGGTACAGTCATAGGGGCCTCGTTTACCTTTCTGTACAGACTACGCCGGGGTTTAAACCTGTACAATATTGTTTTTTGGTATAACTTTTAGCGTTCTCGTTCTGACAGCTTGGCCTATGGTTAAACACAGAGCCTGCCCGATACCAAAGATCCCTGCTTATAAAAATAGACTAGTGATCAGGGTAAAACGCCACGCGAGGAAGAAGTCATGCACATATTGCTGACCGGCGGTACTGGTTTGATAGGACGTCAACTCTGCCGACACTGGTTGAGTCAGGGTCATCGCCTGACGGTCTTGAGCCGCACGCCGGAAAAAGTCGTGAAAATTTGCGGTGCACAGGTGCGTGGAATTGCCCTGTTGGAAGACTTCGGGCAAGAAACGGTGGATGCCATTATCAATCTGGCGGGCGCCCCGATTGCCGACCGGCCATGGACCTCCAAACGCAAAGCGTTGCTCTGGAGCAGCCGGATCACCCTCACCGAAACCCTGCTGGCCTGGCTCGAAAGCCGCGAGCAAAAACCGCAGGTATTGATCTCGGGCTCAGCCATTGGCTGGTATGGCGATGGTGGCGAACGGGAATTGACTGAGCAAACGCCCCCCGTCATCGATGATTTCGCCAGTCAGTTGTGCATTGCCTGGGAGGAAACCGCCCAGCGCGCCGAAGCCCTGGGCATACGCGTGATCCTTATTCGTACCGGGCTGGTGTTGTCGGCCGAGGGCGGTTTTTTGTCGCGGCTGCTGCTGCCGTTCAAACTGGGGCTGGGCGGGCCGATCGGCAACGGTCGGCAGTGGATGCCGTGGATCCATATCAATGATCAAATCGCCCTGATTGATTTTCTTCTGCACCAGAAAGACGCCAGCGGTCCTTATAATGCCTGCTCGCCCCAGCCAGTGCGCAATCGCGAGTTTGCCCAGACGTTGGGCAGCGTGCTGCATCGCCCGTCGTTCATGCCGATGCCTGCCCTGGCTTTAAAAGTGTGTCTGGGCGAGTTGTCATTGCTGTTACTGGGCGGCCAGAAAGCCGTACCGGCTCGCTTGCTGCAAGCGGGATTCCCCTTCCGGTTCACTGATTTGCGCGCGGCTCTGGACGATCTGTCCAGCCGCCTCTGAAATAGGACGTTGCATGACCGATCACGCATTGCTTCTGGTCAACCTGGGTTCACCTGCCTCCACCTCGGTGGCAGATGTGCGCAGTTACCTCAATCAATTTCTGATGGACCCTTATGTGATCGACCTGCCATGGCCGGTGCGACGGTTACTGGTATCGCTGATCCTGTTCAAGCGCCCGGAGCAATCGGCCCACGCCTATGCCTCGATCTGGTGGGAGGAGGGCTCGCCGCTGGTGGTGCTCAGCCGTCGCCTGCAACAAGCCATGACCGCGCAATGGACCCATGGCCCGGTGGAACTGGCGATGCGCTACGGCGAGCCGTCGATTGAGTCGACGCTGGTTCGCCTGGCCGCTCAGGGCCACAAGAAGGTCACCCTGGCGCCTCTGTATCCGCAGTTTGCTGACAGCACCGTGACCACGGTAATCGAGGAAGCCCGGCGGGTGGTGCGGGAGAAAAAACTCGACGTGCAGTTTTCGATTCTCCAGCCGTTCTACGATCAGCCGGAATATCTTGATGCATTGGTGGCCAGTGCCAGGCCTTATCTGCAACAGGATTTCGATCACCTGTTGTTAAGCTTTCACGGATTGCCGGAACGGCATTTGAAGAAGCTCAATCCCGGTCACAGCTTTGAAGGAGGCGGCGATTGCTGCGCCGGTGCACCGCCGGAAGTGGTCGCGACCTGTTATCGCGGTCAGTGCCTGCGTACTGCAGCCGAGTTTGCCAAGCGTATGGGGTTGCCGGACGGCAAGTGGTCGGTGTCGTTCCAGTCGCGGCTGGGCCGGGCCAAGTGGATCGAACCCTACACCGAAGCGCGCCTCGATGAACTGGCCGGCAGCGGCGTGAAGAAAGTGCTTGTGATGTGCCCGGCGTTCGTC
>DQGF01000061.1:0-2001 GCA_003525045.1 Pseudomonas sp.
CTGTGATGCCGCCTTCGCGAGCAAGCCCGCTCCCACAGTGGATTGGTGTTGTCTGGGTGAACACATTCCACTGCGGGAGCGGGCTTGCTCGCGAAGGCGGCATCACAGGCAACAACGCCCCCAACTGACGCACAAAAAACGCTCATCCAGCGGCAAACATCCCCGATACGACGCCCTTTCGCGCTTTGCGACTGCTATCGCGACACTGGCACGCCCACTGCACACGCCCTCCCCCGAGCTTTCCAAACCGTTCAGGGAGCAAACGCATGAACACACAACTCAAACCCACGCTGGGCACGCTACACCTGTGGGGCATTGCGGTCGGGCTGGTGATTTCCGGGGAGTACTTTGGCTGGAGTTATGGCTGGGGCGTAGCGGGCACGCTCGGATTCCTGGTGACCTCGTTCATGGTCGCTACCATGTACACCTGTTTCATCTTCAGTTTCACCGAACTGACCACCGCGATTCCCCACGCCGGTGGCCCCTTTGCCTACAGCCGTCGCGCCTTCGGCGAGAAAGGCGGATTGATCGCCGGGCTGGCGACACTGATCGAATTCGTCTTCGCCCCACCGGCCATTGCGCTGGCGATCGGTGCCTACCTCAATGTGCAATTTCCCGCCCTCGACCCGAAACACGCGGCGGTCGGCGCCTATATCGTGTTCATGGGCCTGAACATCCTCGGGGTCAAACTGGCAGCAACCTTCGAACTAGTGGTCTGTGTGCTGGCGGTCGCTGAACTGCTGGTGTTCATGGGCGTGGTCGCGCCGGCGTTCAGCTTCAGCAACTTCGCCCTTAACGGCTGGGCAGGTTCCGATGTGTTCGGGGCGCCGGCGATTGCCGGGATGTTCGCAGCGATTCCATTCGCCATCTGGTTCTTCCTGGCCATCGAAGGCGCAGCCATGGCTGCCGAAGAAGCCAAGGACCCGAAACGTACGATTCCCAAGGCGTACATCAGCGGCATCCTGACCCTGGTGCTGCTGGCGATGGGCGTGATGTTCTTTGCCGGCGGCGTCGGCGACTGGCGCACCCTGTCGAACATCAACGATCCGCTGCCGCAAGCCATGAAAACCGTGGTCGGCGAGAGTTCCGGCTGGTTGCACATGCTGGTGTGGATTGGTCTGTTCGGTCTGGTGGCGAGTTTCCACGGGATCATCCTTGGCTACTCGCGGCAATTCTTCGCCCTCGCCCGGGCCGGTTATTTGCCGGCTTCCCTGGCCAAACTGTCACGCTTCCAGACACCACACCGGGCAATCATCGCCGGTGGCGTGATCGGTATCGCGGCGATCTACAGCGATGGCTTGATCAACCTCGGCGGCATGACACTGACGGCAGCGATGATCACCATGGCGGTGTTCGGTGCGATCGTGATGTACATCATGAGCATGCTCAGCCTGTTCAAATTGCGTAAAACCGAACCGAACCTGGAGCGCACTTTCCGCGCGCCCTGCTACCCGTTGGTTCCGATTATTGCGCTGCTGCTGGCGGTTGTGTGCCTGGTGGCGATGGCGTGGTTCAACACCCTGATCGGGTTGATTTTTCTTGGCTTCATGGCGGTGGGTTTCGTGTACTTCATGCTGACCGCGCAATTGCGTGCCGATGCGCCGGCGGACGCGATGTTGACCGGGCTCTAAACAGTCGCAGTGCTGCTGTCATATCAGGCATAGAATGGAACCACTGCGAAAATAAATCGCTCAAAGTGGTATGCACGATCGGTTGGCGAAACCCGCCAACCGGCCTGCCCTCAAGGAGAGCCCTATGCCCTGGTATGCCTGGTTGATTCTGATCGTTGCAATCGGCTCGATCGTTGGCGGTTTGATGATGTTGCGCGACACCGCCAACAAGGTCGAACTGACCGAAGAGCAACGTAAGCGCGTCGCGGAACGCAACGCGGAAGCGGACGCCAAGAATGCGAAGGACCGCTAGATTCCAGAAATCAAAAGATCAGAAGTTCGTCCGAACGCGGCCCGGGCCTTCGGCAGCTCCTGCAGGGGTTTCCAGGGG
>DQGF01000061.1:2281-7886 GCA_003525045.1 Pseudomonas sp.
GGAGCTGCCGAAGGCTCGGGCCGCGTTCGGACGATCTTAGCGCTTTTTATTGCTCCCAATCCGCCTTGGCAATGTGCAACCCATGCATCCCCTTGTACGCCGCACGCTCCGGCTGGCTCCAGCCCGCAAGCAATGAATCCTCCAACCGATAAATCTCCACCCCTAGCGGCCGACACACGCTCAGTGGATCCTGCGCATCCGGCCCCCACATGGCCAGCGACAGATCGCCGCCCGGGCAGGTCGACAGCGCACACAGCAGATCGATTTCGGCAAAGAACTCCAGGTAATCGCCCTTCTGCGCCGGACAGGCTTTCATGAAGTACATGTCGTCGTGATTCAGACCGGTGCACTGGAAAATGTTCAGCACGTCATGCACGTCGAACTCGGTCAAGCCATGGGGCAACACCGCACGAGTCAGGTTCGAATGACAGTGATGATGAAAGTCTTCGCCCGTGAGCATTTTGTTCACATAAGGATCGCAACGGGTGCCGAGCAAATCGTGCAGGCGACCACCGTGCTCGTCGATCCCGTAACCGGCCAGGCTGTCATCGGTGATGGTCACCAGCGGCCGTAAAAACGGCAGGTTCGACCAGAGCCGGTCATGGGTACTGACATGCGCGCCCTGGAGCTGTCGGGTGCGTGCCGCCCACAAGCGTTCTCGCGGGTCATTGGCGTTCCACACATTGAAATCCCCGACTTGCGGCCCGACCGGCGTAGTCACGCGAAACACATGCCCGGCCGGCACCTTCCACGCCCGCCCGGTGCGGATCGGCACTTCAAAAGCCTCGATCAGGGTGCGCCCGTCCTTCGTATCGCGGATCCGTTCGTAGAACGCGGTGTCCACCTGCAAGGCCGAGCCTTTGCTGACTTGATAGGCCGCCGGATAGTCTTTGTACATGGCACATCCTCAATCAGTGATGGGAAATCGGGGCAAGCATCTGCAGCAGGAGCTGCTCGGAATCGTCGAGATACAGGCTCATGGCGTCCTCGGCCGCACGCTTGTCGCCCTCGGCCAGCCATTCATGGATCTGCCGGTCACGCGCCAGCCAAGGCGCCTGAAATTGCGATTCGTCAGGCGCGGTGCAGAACACCAGACGCAATTGCGCGACGACATTGGTGAAAAACTCATCGAACATAGGGCTGCGCAGTAACCCCACTATGTGTTGATGAAACGCCAGGCTATGGGTACCGACAGCGCGCCAATCCTCACGCTCCCGGGCCAACTCGGTGGCTTCCAGGGCTTCGAGCATCCGGTCGGACTGATAGTCGCGCAACGGCTGACTCGCACTGATGGCTTGCAACTCCAGGGTGCGACGTACGTTAAACAAATCCCGCACATCCTCGACGCCCAGCCGACGAACCATCACCCCCCTGTTGCGCACATAACGGGTCAGACCTTCCTGCCCCAGGCGATGCAGCGCTTCGCGAATAGTGTTACGAGACGCGTTGTAGACCGACACCAGCTCGTTTTCTACCAGTGCCATGCCGGGCAGCAAGCGACCGCCAATAATGTCGGCACGCAACTCCAACGTAATGTGGTCGGCCAGGGACAATCCACTGCTCATAGTTGTTACCTTGTAATTGTTCAACAATCCTCAATCAACAAGTAATCACTATTCGTGCCAATTAATTGAAAACTACAAGACGAAGTTGGACGCATCTGCATGCTTTTTAGCAGTAGAAGTACAGTCACCATTTAATTTTCATTGGTTAATATGGTGCATTGTTGCGGAGATTCGAAATGCGTTACTCGCAGGACCATAAAGCTCAGACCCACAAACGTATTATCGAGGAAGCATCAGCGCGTTTTCGTCGCGACGGTATTGGCGCAACCGGCCTGCAGCCGCTGATGAAAGCGTTAGGTTTGACTCACGGCGGCTTCTACTCGCATTTCAAGTCCAAGGACGAACTGGTAGAAAAAGCCCTGCAAGCCGCGGGTGATCAGGTAGACGTTATTTGCGCCGAACTGTTTGCCCAGGATCAACCGCTGGAAACATTCATTGATGCCTATTTGTCTGAATGGCACCAGACTTCACCGGATGAAGGTTGTCCGCTGCCGACCATGTCGTCGGAACTCGGCCTGCGCGGGCGGCCAAGTCCGACCTCTGACGCGGTGCTCAATGCACGGCTCGACCAAGTGCAAGCCACCCTCGAAAGCGAGGACGCCGCCGACCGCGCCATCGTCATCATGTCGACCCTGGTCGGGGCGCTGCTGCTATCGCGCAGTGTCGAAAATCCGCAGTTCGCCCAGCGGATTCTCGACATCACGCGCGCCTATCTCAAACGAACCCGAGATTAACCCTGCCAGCGTTTGAACAGCACGCTGGCATTGACCCCGCCAAACCCGAAGCCATTGGACAGCGCGTACTCGATGGCCATCGGCCGCGCCTGACCATGGACGATGTCCACGCCCTGGCTAGCGGGGTCCGGGTTATCGAAATTGAGGGTGGCCGGCACGACTTGGTCGCGAATCGCCAACAGCGTGAAGATCGCCTCGATGCCACCTGCCGCACCGAGCAAATGCCCAGTGGCAGATTTGGTCGATGTCACCGCAATTTTGTTTTCCGTGCCGAACACTGCCTTGATGGCGGCCAGCTCACCGAGGTCGCCAATCGGCGTCGAGGTTGCGTGGGCATTGAGATGCTGCACCTGCGCAGGTGAAATGCCCGCCTGGGCCAACGCCAGCGACATTGCCCGTTGCGCACCGCTGCCATCCTCGGGGCCTGCGGTCAGATGATAGGCATCGGCGCTGGTGCCGTAGCCGACCAGCTCGGCCAGCGGTTGCGCGCCGCGAGCCAGGGCATGCTCCAGGGATTCGATCACCAACAGACCGGAGCCCTCGCCCATGACGAAGCCATCGCGACCGCTGTCGAACGGCCGCGAAGCACGCTCCGGGGTGTCGTTGTAAGCACTGGACAAGGCGCGAGCCGCAGCAAACCCGGCCAGACTGACGCGTTCGATCGCCGCTTCCGCGCCGCCACACACCGCAATGTCAGCCTCGCCGCAACGAATCAACCGCGCCGCATCACCAATCGCCTGAACCCCGGCCGCGCACGCCGTCACCGGAGCACCCAACGGCCCCTTGAAACCGTGCTGAATCGACACATGACCCGCGGCCAGGTTGACCAGAAACGACGGAATGGTGAACGGCGACAAGCGCCGCGGCCCCCGACTGTCAGTGGTACGCACCGCATCGGCAATCGCGCCGAAACCGCCCACACCGGAACCGATAATGGTCGCGGTACGTTCCTGGGCATTGGCGTCCTGCGCCTGCCAACCCGCTTGCTCGAGCGCCTGACGAGCCGCCTCCATGGCAAACAGAATGAAGCGGTCCATCTTCTTCTGCTCTTTGGGCGCGGTTGCCCGATCCGGGTCAAATCCCGCCTCGGCATCCTCAGCCAGGGTCGGGACTGCGCCACCCACCCTGGTCGGCAGATCCGCAACCACCTCGTCAGGTAAATTGCGCACCCCTGAACGCCCCGCCAACAAACGCCCCCAGACAGCTTCGACACCGCTACCCAACGGAGACACCAGGCCCATGCCTGTAACAACCACTCGACGAACACTCATACTGCAATTACCTCAAGCCAATGAATGGCACCTCACTTGTAACGCGAGGCGGCCTTGCTTTTGGAAAGGTTCGGCGCCATCACAAGACGCGCCGCAACGAAAGCATCCCAGTCGGCGGCATCCGGCAACGAGGGGATGGTGACCAACTCACCCTGGTCCAGACCCGACAACGCCGCATCGACCATCTCCCCCGCCTCCATCACCATCTCCGCAGGGATCTGGGTAGCATCGATACCGGAGCGCTCCCAGATCTCGGTGCGTGTTACACCAGGCAACACGGCTTGAACCTTGACCCCGGTGCCATCCAGCTCGGCGTTCAACGACTGGGTCAGACTTAACACATAAGCCTTGCTGGCGCTGTAAGTTGCATTGAAGCGCTCGGGAAACAAGGCCACCACCGAGCCGATATTGATGATCGTGCCCCGTCCCGCCTTGGCAAAACCAGCCGCCGCCGCCGAAGCCAATCGCGTGACCGTCGTAACGTTCAGCGAAATCAATCGCTCCAACTGATCCATGTCGGCATTGGCCAACAAGCCATCAGCCGCAACACCGGCGTTATTCAGCAGCAAGCTGATACTGGAATCGCTACGCAGACGCTGCTCGAGCTTCAACACATCATTCTTCTGCGTCAGATCAGCCTTGAGCACCTCAACCTGAACGCCATGCTCGGCCCGCAACTTGCTCGCCGCCGCTTCCAGCCGCTCCTGATCGCGAGCGACCAACAACAAATCAAAACCACGCGCCGCCAAGCGCTCGGCGTAGATGGCGCCGATGCCGGAAGAGGCACCGGTGACGAGGGCTGTGCCTTGGGTCTGGACAGAATTCATGACAATGCTCCTGGAGAGAAGAGGCTCGAAGGAAAGACAAACGCCCGGGTTCAAAACGCTTCAGCGGACAATCAATTTATTATAGGCATAATCTAATGTAAATATGATAGCCGTAATTTTCCTTGTGCTGACGGAAGGCGCGCCGTCGTGACCGCTCACCAGACGCAAAAAAGCCGGTCAAATGACCGGCCCCTGACGCTGACTTAAAAGCTTAGTTCACTTCAAGCTTCTCGCGATTCTTATCCAGAAGGGCTTTACCAATCCCCTTGACCTCGAGCAACTCGTCCACTGACGAAAACGCTCCATTACTCTCACGATACGCAACAATCGCCCTGGCCTTGGCCTCCCCGATACCGGACAACTCGCTTTGCAGGGTCGGCGCATCCGCCTTGTTGAGATCGACTTTGCCAGACTGTGCCTTGGGGGCCATTTGTTGCACCTGGGGTGCATTGCCAGCTTCGGGCTTGACTGCTGGCGCAGCAACGGCGGCGATAGAGGCGCAGGTGAGCAGGGCAAAAACCAGAGAATAGAAGTAGCCAGTACGCATAAAATGACGCTCCATGACATCGATTGGGAAAGCAGCTTTTTCCGAAGCTGCTCTTCAAACTTAGGCGATGTGGTGGAGCTGTCAAAAATGTGTCGGTTACAGGATATGTTGTGAGGACGGAGGCAAAGCCAGCGCTTTGCAGCGTAGCCCTCCGAAGGCATCTCGATCGCGAAGTGCTAATATGGGACACTTGTCTTCAGCTTGGCCGCCCCTTTCGNCCCGCTCTAAAACGGGATTAACCACTCCGCGACCATAAAATTTGCAATCCCGGGACGCCGTGGTGTGACACGCGGATTTCCTTTGACTATTGGATGATTACATCATGGTTAACTCCCCTATTTTAATAACCGGTGGCGCAGGCTTCATCGGTTCCCATCTTACGGACGCCTTGCTTGAAAAAGGTCAAAGCGTTCGCATTCTGGACGACTTCTCAACCGGCAAGCACACTAATCTGCCTATGAAAAACGCTCATCTGGAAGTGATTCAGGGCAATGTCGCCGATGCCGAAACGGTATTCAGAGCGATGGAAGGTTGCCACGCCGTAGTTCATCTGGCCGCGGTGGCTTCGGTACAAGCGTCCGTCGACGACCCTGCAAAAACTCACCAAAGCAACTTCATTGGCACGCTCAATGTTTGCGAGAGCATGCGCAAGTTAAAGATC
>DQGF01000528.1:0-159 GCA_003525045.1 Pseudomonas sp.
TGTGATGCACGCCGAACTGTCTTCCGGTGGTCGTGGTATCGCCGACGAGCGCGCAGAAGACGACTTGGGCGTGGCCGAAGGCTCAACCCCGAACAGCGTCAAGTAACGCTCGCTTCACCGATACTCAAGCTGCAACAAAAAACCCGCTTCGGCGGGTTT
>DQGF01000528.1:453-7273 GCA_003525045.1 Pseudomonas sp.
AAAAAACCCGCTTCGGCGGGTTTTTTGCTGGCTGCGATTTGAGCGCAACGGTCACCGTATCTGACGCAAAAGGTGATTGCTGCAATGCCAATGGCTGCCTAGTCTGGGGGTATCGTTTACGGAGAACACCCATGCTCGGTCCACTGGCATCACTCAAGGTTCTGGATTTCTCGACATTGTTGCCGGGGCCGTTTGCCTCATTGCTGCTGGCGGACATGGGCGCCGAGGTGTTGCGTATCGAATCCCCGAGTCGCATGGACCTGTTGCGGGTGCTGCCGCCCCATGATCAGGGTGTATCGGCCAGCCATGCCTACCTCAATCGTAACAAACGCAGTCTGGCGCTGGACCTCAAACAGCCTGAAGCGCTGGAGGTGATCAAGCAATTGCTGCAGGACTACGACATCGTGCTGGAGCAATTCCGCCCCGGCGTGATGGAGCGTCTGGGGCTGGGTTATGAAGCCTTGAAGGCGGTCAATCCGAAACTGATCTACGTCTCGATCACCGGTTACGGTCAGACCGGCCCTTACAAGGACCGAGCGGGCCATGACATCAATTACCTGGCGCTGGCGGGACTGGCTAGTTTCACCGGCCGCGCCGACAGCGGACCGATGCCTTTGGGCATGCAAGTGGCGGATGTCGCCGGTGGTTCTTTGCACGGGGTGATAGGGCTGCTGGCGGCGGTGATCGCTCGCCAGCAAACCGGGTTGGGACAACAGCTGGATGTGAGCATGACCGATTGCGTGTTCACTCTGAACGCCATGGCCGGCGCCGGCTATCTGGCCTGTGGCGCGGAGCCGCACTGGGAGGACCAGATGCTCAATGGCGGCAGCTTCTACGACTATTACCGTTCACGCGACGGGCGCTGGTTGTCGGTGGGCAGCCTGGAGCCGCCATTCATGAAACAACTGTGTACGGCGCTGGGGCTGGAGGAGCTGGCAACCTTGGGGTTGTCGCCAGAACCGGCGCAGCAAAAGAAACTCAAGGAAGCGCTGAAGACCGAATTCGAGAAACACGAATTCGCCGAATTGTGCGCACTGTTTGCCGAGCTCGATGCCTGTGTCGAACCGGTGTTGAATCTGGGTGAAGCGGTTCGGCATCCTCAGTTGCGATCGCGGCAATTGGTCACTGAAGTGCCGCGCAACGACGGCTCGACCCAGGCGCAGATGGCCTGTCCGTTGAAGTTTTCCGACGGGTTGCCCGAACCGCGACATATCGGCGCGGCGCTGGGTGAACATACCGATCAGGTGTTGAGGGAGTTGGGGTATAGCGTTGAGCGGATCGAAGAATTGCGGCGTGCCAGGGTAGTTATGTAGCGACTACAAGGACGCCTTCGCGAGCAGGCTCGCTCCCACAGGAGATCTTCGGCGTGACATAGATCCACTGTGGGAGCGAGCCTGCTCGCGAAGAGGCCGGCACAATCACTGAAAATCTAGCTATTCGACCCGCATCTCCCCACTGAACACCAACGTACTCCGGCACCGCCGACACAAATACCGCCGCCCTTGCCGCACCAGGCCATGGCGCTGCGCCGAAAACGGAAAATCGCTATCGGCGCATGGGCATTTGTAGATGTAGCGGGTCACGCTGCGGCGTTTGACGTCATAGGTATGGCAGCGGTTGGGCGGCAGTTCGTACACGCCACGCATGATCAGTTGCCACTCTTCGCCATGAGGCTGGATGCGGTCGCCGAACAACTGATGGGCGATCAGGTGTGCAACCTCGTGGGCTACGGTCTGTTTGAGGAAATCTTCGGAGTTTTCCCGATACAGCTGCGGATTGAAGCGCAGCAGATTTTCGTGCAAGTGCGCGACACCGGCTTTTTGGCCGCGCAGCTTGAGGTTCACCACGGGGCGTTTGAAAGGTCGTTTGAAAAAGGATTCAGCTTGTTGGAAACAGTCTTCGACGCGGGTATTGAGTTGCTCGGGCATGCTTGATGGATCTCCAGAGACGTCGAGTATGCCGCAACCCTCGGGACTTGCGAATCGTCGAGGCGCTGAATGGTCATCACCGCCCACTGTCCTGAAGACGTTAGAAGGCCGCCTTGCGGCGGCCTGTATTGGCAGATCTGGTTTTAGGTGAACGTATTGTTAATTGGTATAGACCGGCCCCACGCCGAGTCCCCAGACAATCACGGTGAACGCCATGATGGCGACCAGCACCACCAGGCCTACGGCGAGCACCGAACTCGAAAACAGGAATCCCTCGTCCGATGGAATGTTCATGAACGTCGGTAGTCCGACATATAGCAGGTACACCGTGTAGCAGATGGCCGCGGTGCCGACGATCATCCCTAGCCACATGTGCGGGTACAGCGCCGCCAGGCCGCCAATGAACAGCGGAGTCGCGGTATAGGTCGCAAACGCGACGCAGCGCGCCAGGCTCGGGTTGGCATCATAGGTACGGGCCATCCAGTGGATGAACGCGCCCATCACCGCAACGCCACCGAGCATCGCCAGGTACGACATGATCGTCATCCATAGCGCACTTTCTGTCGTCAGCATCACCGGCGCTCGATTGCCGATGACCCAGCCGACCTGTGTGGTGCCGATAAACGCCGCCACCGCCGGGATCGCCGCCAGAATCAGCGTGTGGGTCAGGTACATGTGGCTGATGCTTTCCTCCTGATCGCCACGAATTTCTTTCCATTCTTGGTCAGGGTGGGTGAATAGCCCCACTACGTGATGGATCATGCCAGTCACTCCTCTTGTTTTACCGTCGCCCCCCAGCGGAGCGCCTACAGGCCAAAGTGGCCGAGTAAGGAAAGGTCTGGATATGTGTGCGACCTTATGTCGCAGTATAGAAAGGTCTTATCCACGCAGGTATGAGGGGCTTAGAGCAAATCGCGCTGTAAAAAAACATGTTAATCGCCGCAGGGTCTGTCACCACGAACCCTGTGGGAGCGGGCTTGCTCGCGAAAGCGGCGTAACATTCAACACAGAAGTTGGCTGACCTGAAGCCTTCGCGAGCAAGTCGGATCGCCGCACCGCCGCTCCCACAGGGGATGGTGGGCACTTCGCCGGCGGCGGGTTTTTGCGTAAAATGCCGACCTTTCGTCACACCTCACGGATTTCGCGTCATGGGCACTCTTACGGTCAATCAGAACAAACTGCAAAAGCGCCTTCGCCGTCAGGCCGGTGAGGCTGTCGCCGATTTCAACATGATTGAAGACGGCGACAAGGTCATGGTCTGCCTGTCCGGTGGCAAGGACAGCTACACCATGCTCGACGTGCTGATGCACTTGCAAAAGGTTGCCCCGATCAAGTTCGAGATCGTCGCGGTGAACATGGACCAGAAGCAGCCGGGCTTTCCGGAGCACGTACTGCCGGCTTACCTCAAGACGCTGGGTATCGAGTACCACATCGTCGAGAAAGACACCTACTCGGTGGTCAAGGAGCTGATCCCGGAAGGCAAGACCACCTGTTCCCTGTGCTCACGCCTGCGCCGTGGCACCCTCTACACGTTTGCCGACGAAATCGGCGCGACCAAAATGGCCCTCGGTCATCACCGCGACGACATCGTCGAGACCTTCTTCCTGAACATGTTCTTCAACGGATCGCTCAAGGCCATGCCGCCGAAGCTGCGGGCCGACGACGGTCGCAACGTGGTGATCCGCCCGCTGGCCTATTGCAACGAAAAAGACATCCAGGCCTACTCCGACTTCAAGCAATTCCCGATCATTCCGTGCAACCTCTGTGGTTCCCAGGAAAACCTGCAGCGTCAGGTGGTCAAGGACATGCTCCAGGAGTGGGAGCGCAAGACGCCGGGCCGTACCGAAAGCATTTTCCGCAGCTTGCAGAACGTGATCCCGTCGCAACTGGCGGACCGTAACCTGTTCGACTTCACCAACCTCAAGATCGACGAAACCGCAGCTTCGCGGTTCGTCAACGTAGTGAACCTCTGACACAGATTTTGTGTGGGAGCAAGCCCGCTCTCACAGGTTTTTTCGTTTATTCCTCAGGAGAGGGCATGCGCGATTACAAGTGGCTGCACGAATACTGTCTGAACCGCTTCGGTTCAGCGGCTGAACTGGAAGCCCATCTGCCCGTTCCCAAGACCCCGGCGCAATTGCGCAAGATCCGCGATGACCGCTACTTGTCGACCATGGCGCTACGCGTGTTCCGTGCCGGGCTCAAGCACAGCCTGGTGGACGCCAAGTGGCCGTCCTTCGAAGAAGTGTTTTTCAAGTTCGACCCGGAAAAAGTCGTGCTGATGAGTGCCGAACACCTGGAGCGCCTGATGCAGGATGCGCGGATCATCCGTCACCTGGGCAAGCTCAAGAGCGTGCCGCGCAATGCGCAGTTCATCCTCGATGTGGCGCATGAGAAAGGCAGTTTTGGTGAGTTGATCGCCGATTGGCCGGTGACCGATATTGTCGGTCTGTGGACTTACCTGAAAAAGCACGGGCATCAGTTGGGCGGGTTGTCGGCGCCACGATTCCTGCGAATGGTCGGCAAGGATACCTTCGTGCCGAGCTACGATGTGGTGGCGGCGTTGAATGCGCAGAAAATCGTCGACAAGGTGCCGACCAGTTTGCGCGATCTGGCCACGGTGCAGAACGTGTTCAACCAATGGCATGAGCAGAGTGGTGGGCGGCCGATGAGCCAGATTTCGATGATGCTCGCGTACACAGTGAATCATTGAGACCGAGTCGCGCCCTTCGCGGGCAAGCCTCGCTCCTACGGGTATGGATGATGCCCTTGTAGGAGCGAGGCCTGCCCGCGAAGGCGTCAGGTCAGGCGACCGAGATATCGCCCTCACCAGCCAACTTGCGATTCAACTGAAACCGCCACCGCACATACAACAGCGCCGAACAGAACACCGCCAGGCTCGCCCCCATCTCCAGCAAACCGAACAGCTGCCGGTTCGGATCAAACGCGGCCAATGCGCCCTTGATGAAATACAGGTTCACGACAAAGCACATCCACGAATGCCCGCGAGCGCTGCCGATGATCATGCCGGGTGCCAGCAGCAGCAGCAGCGGCACCAGTTCGATCAGCAGAATGACCCAGGGCCGTGCGCCGTGCAGGTCGGCGACCGCCAGGTAATACACGCACAACAGTCCCACCAGGCCGAAAAAACACAGCAGGCTGATGGCACGCATCGCCCGTACACGCGGTTCGAGCCATTCGATGGAGGGCAGAATCTTCGGCTTCTTGGCCACCTTAGCTCTCCAGTTTCTGCGCGGTCTTGGCCAGGCGCAGACCCAAGGCTCGGCATAGCGCCACTTCATGTTCATCCAAGCCGCTTTTGCCATCGGCCCCGGCGTGGTGACTCGCGCCATAAGGCGTGCCGCCGCCGCGGGTTTCCAACAATGCCGACTCGCTGTATGGCAGGCCGGTGATCAGCATGCCGTGGTGCAGCAGTGGCAACATCATCGACAGCAGCGTGGTTTCCTGGCCACCGTGCAGGCTCGCGGTGGAGGTGAACACCCCGGCCGGTTTGCCCACCAGTGCGCCGGTCAGCCACAGGTTGCTGGTGCCGTCGAGGAAGTATTTGAGCGGCGCCGCCATGTTGCCAAAACGGGTCGGGCTGCCCATGGCGAGGCCCGCGCAGTTCTTCAGGTCGTCGAGGGTCGCGTACAGCGCGCCTTCGTCGGGGATGTCCGGCGACACAGCTTCGCATTCGGTAGAGATCGCTGGCACCGTGCGCAACCGCGCTTCAAGACCGGCCTGCTCGACGCCCCGGGCAATCTGCCGGGCCATTTCATTGGTCGATCCGCTGCGGCTGTAATACAAAACCAGAATGTACGGCGCACTCACGGCAACAGCTCCAGCACATTCTCCGGCGGACGGCCGATGATGGCTTTGTCGCCGACTTCGAGAATCGGTCGTTCCATGAGTTTAGGGTGCGCGGCGATGGCGGCGATCAATTGCGCCTCGCTCAGGCTGCTATCGGCCAGGTTGAGGGTTTTGTATTCGTCCTCGCCGGTGCGCAGCAGTTGCCGGGCGCTGATACCGAGCTTGGTCAGCAGGCTCTGGATTTGGCTGGCGTCCAGCGGGGTTTCCAGGTAGCGGACCACGGTCGGGGCCAGGCCACGGGCTTCAAGCAGTTCGAGCGCACCGCGGGATTTCGAGCAGCGCGGGTTGTGATAAAGCGTCAGATCGGTCATGTGCGGGTCGCATCTTGCGTAAGGTGGCAGCTATTCTAACTGGGCAGCGCGTAATCCAGAACCTCGGGAGGCAATGGGTCGCGGCAGTATCTTTCTTCGACAAGGATCACGACATGACAAGGCGACTGGCAGCGGCATTGGCGATCATCGGGGCGTTGGTACTGGGGGGCTGTGGCAACGACTATGGCATTGACCAGAACGGTCGAAAAATCGCTGCCGAGCGTCTGGACAAGCAATGGCTGGTGCTCAACTACTGGGCCGAATGGTGTGGACCGTGCCGTACCGAGATCCCGGAGTTGAACGCACTGGCCGATCAGCTCAAGAACAAGCAGATCGGTGTGTTCGGGGTCAACTTCGACAATGTGCAGGGCGAAGAGCTAAGAAGCGCCAGTGAGAAGTTGGGGATCAAATTCACTGTGTTGGCTCAAGACCCGGCCGACCTGTTCGAACTGCCGCGCAGTGAAGCATTGCCGGTGACCTACATCATCGATAACAAGGGCAAGGTGCGGGAACAGTTGATGGGCGAGCAGACGGCGGCGGGGGTGCTGGCGAAGCTGGAGGCGTTGCAGGCCACTAACTGATCGTCCTCACCTGTGGCGAGGGAGCTTGCTCCCGCTCGATTGCGCAGCAATCGTAATACCAGTGTATGCGGTGTACCTGACGAAATGAGGTTGTTGGGTTCAGGGCTGCTTCGCAGCCCAGCGGGAGCAA
>DQGF01000528.1:7577-9615 GCA_003525045.1 Pseudomonas sp.
GGAGCAAGCTCCCTCGCCACAGTAGTCACCCGGATGCAGCGTGGCCATCAACCCTCTTCAAGCCACCAGCGCAACGGCTTGCCTTGGGCCGGCCAGAAACGCATCTGGTCGATCGGCGAAACATCCCAGCGCTGCACATTTTCCAGCGCCTGGAGAAAACGCTTTTCCTGTTCCATCAACGCCGGCGCACACATCTTACGAGTGCTGCCGACCTTGCCGAAGCTCAGCTTGTCGCCGTCCAGGGTGTACGGCGCGAACCAATGGTTGCAGCCGCCGTTGCCGTAGGCCCGACCGTCTTCACCGAGGGTGATGGTCAGATGGCTGTAATCCATCAACGGACGTTCGCCGATCCACTCGAGAATGTAGCTGCGATTCTGTTGCAACTTTACCGGTTCGGCGGCGCAGCCCAACAGGCTGGCGCCAACCATGGCGCTCAGGGCAAGGCGTTTCATCACGCAGGCTCCTGGCATGTCGGGCACAGGTGCTTCTCGCCAGCCGTGGTCCAGCCCAACTCGGCGATCCGCGCGGTGGCGGCTGGCTTTTCGGCCTTGTTGCCCAGCTTGGCGTCGACCGCGAACTCAAAGCTCAGCTCTTTCGCGCAGCTGTCGCAGTTGACTTTCCAGGTGTGGATCGCCAGTTCGCCGAACACCGGACCACTGGCCACCGCGACCCATTGGCCGGGCGGGTTGATCAGGTGGCGAACCGTTTCGACGGTCAGGCGCATGGACAAGTCCTTGCTGCCTTTAAGGGTCACGACCAGCACGTCGTTATTGCGAATCGAGCCGCCGTTGCCGGTGACTTGATAGCGCCCCGGTACCAGCGCGCGGCATTCGGTGAGGGTGTGTTGCGGGTTCATCAGGCTATAGCGGAAATCGTGTTCGACCATGGGTCCTCCAAATATGCGCGGCATGCTAGCACGGACATCATCGCAGCACCGCGCGGGCATGTGACCTTCGATCTGGTTCAACCGGCATCAACTTGATTCTGAGTATTACCGACAGCCCAGGCCGCGATGTTCTGCAGGGTGGTCGCGGCAATCGCGCCCAGGGCTTCGCGGGTCAGGAAGGCCTGGTGCGCCGTAATGATCACGTTGGGAAAGGTCAGCAGGCGCGCCAGCACATCGTCTTGCAGCGGTAGATCGGAGCGATCCTCAAAGAACAGTTGCGCCTCCTCTTCATACACATCCAGCCCCAGATAACCCAGTTGACCGTCTTTCAACGCATCGATCAGCGCGGGGGTATCCACCAGACCGCCGCGACCGGTGTTGATCAGCATCGCACCGGCTTGCATGTGCGCCAGTGACTCGCGGTTGATCAAGTGTTTGCTCTGCGCGTTGAGCGGGCAATGCAGGCTGATGATCTGTGACTCGGCCAGCAACTGCGGCAAACTCAGATAACGCGCGCCGAGGGCCTCGACCTGAGGATTGGGGCAGGGGTCGTACGCCAGCAACCGGCAGCCAAAGCCGTTCATGATTGTCGCGAAGGTGGCGCCGATCTGCCCGGTGCCGACCACGCCGACGGTCTTGCCGACCAGGTCGAAGCCGGTCAGGCCATGCAGGCTGAAATCGCCTTCGCGGGTGCGGTTGTAGGCGCGGTGCAGGCGGCGGTTGAGCGCCAGGATCAGCGCCACCGCATGTTCGGCCACCGCATGTGGCGAGTAGGCCGGGACCCGTACGATCGTCAGTCCCAGAAGCTTGGCCACGGCCAGGTCGACATGGTTGTAACCGGCCGAACGCAGGGCGATCAGACGGGTGCCGCCGGCGGCCAGGCGTTCGAGCACCGGGGCGCTGAGGTCGTCATTGATGAACGCGCAGACCACCTCGTGATACTCCGCCAGCGCCACCGTATCGAGGCTCAATCGCGCCGATTGAAAGTGCAACTCGATGCCGGCGGGCAGGGCTGCCGCGAGAAAACTGTCGCGGTCGTAGGTCTGGCTGCTGAAAAGAATCGTGCGCATCGTGTCCTCCTTTGTCCCAATCCCCTGTAGCAGCTGGCTTGCCTGCGAAGGAGCCCTCAAATTCAGCGCTGTTCTTGAGGTC
>DQGF01000032.1 GCA_003525045.1 Pseudomonas sp.
CACCCGTGACGCAGTGGACCTGCGCCCTGAAGATGCGTTCTGGAACGTCGCCGATCCGGGCTGGGCCTATGGCATCTATTTCGGTGTCACCGGGCCGATGTCGATGGGCCATCCGATCACCTTCTACGATGGTCCGTTCACCCTCGAAAGCACCTGCCGGGTGATCAACAAATACGGGATCACCAACCTCACGGGATCACCGACCGCCTATCGCCTGTTGATCGCCGGTGGCGATGAGTTCGCCCGCTCGATCAAGGGCAAGCTGCGCATCGTCAGCAGCGCCGGCGAGCCGCTGAACCCGGAAGTGATTCGCTGGTTCGCCGATAACCTCGGCGTGGTCATCCACGACCATTACGGCCAGACTGAATTGGGCATGGTCCTGTGCAATCACCATGGCCTGGAACATCCGATCCACATGGGCGCCGCCGGATTTGCCTCGCCGGGCCACCGGATTGTGGTGCTGGATGATGAGTACAAGGAACTCGGCGTCGGTCAGCCAGGCATTCTGGCCATCGATCGCACCCAGTCACCGATGTGCTGGTTCGGTGGTTACGAAGGCGCGCCGACCAAGGCCTTCGTCGGCAACTATTACCTGAGCGGCGACACCGTCGAGTGGAACCCGGACGGCAGCATCAGCTTCGTCGGCCGCAGTGACGATGTGATCACCACGTCGGGCTACCGTGTGGGTCCGTTCGACGTCGAAAGTGCGCTGATCGAACACCCGGCGGTGGTCGAAGCGGCAGTGGTCGGCAAGCCTGATCCGGAACGCACCGAGCTGGTGAAGGCCTTCGTGGTGCTCAGCGCGCAATTCCGCCCTGAACCGGCGCTGGCCGAAGAACTGCGCCAACACGTGCGCAAACGTCTGGCGGCGCACTCGTATCCCCGTGAAATCGAATTTGTCAGCGAGTTGCCGAAAACCCCAAGCGGCAAATTGCAGCGCTTTATCTTGCGCAACCAGGAGATCGCCAAGGCTCAAGAGGCTGCGGCGAAGAACCTTCCAGCTTGAATCCAAGGAAACAACGATGCAGATCGAAAACAAGGTTTTTCTCGTCACCGGCGGTGCTTCCGGACTGGGCGCGGCCACAGCTGAAATGCTGGTCGCGGCTGGCGCCAAAGTCATGCTGGTGGACATGAACGCCGAGGCGGTTGCCGCTCAGGCTGAACGGATTGGCGCGCAAAGCGTGGTGGCTGATATCAGCGACGAAGCCGCGGCCGAAGCCGCCGTGCAGGCGACGGTAAAAGCCTTCGGTAGCCTCAACGGTCTGGTCAACTGCGCCGGTATCGTGCGTGGCGAAAAAATCCTCGGCAAGGCCGGCCCTCACGTGCTGGCCAATTTCAGCCAAGTGATCAACGTCAACCTGATCGGCAGCTTCAACATGCTGCGCCTGGCGGCGGCGGCAATTGCCGAATCCGAAGCGGATGCAGATGGCGAGCGCGGTGTGATCATCAACACCGCCTCGGCGGCGGCTTACGATGGCCAGATCGGCCAGGCCGCTTACGCGGCGTCAAAAGGCGCCATTGTCAGCCTGACCTTGCCCGCCGCCCGTGAACTGGCGCGGTTCGGCATTCGGGTGATGACCATCGCGCCGGGCATTTTCGAAACGCCGATGATGGCCGGCATGACCCCGGAAGTCCGCGCCTCCCTGGCCGCCGGCGTGCCGTTTCCGCCGCGTCTGGGCAAACCGGGCGAGTATGCCGGGCTGGTCAGGCATATCATTGAAAACAGCATGCTCAATGGCGAGGTGATCCGTCTCGACGGTGCCTTGCGCATGGCCGCCAAGTAAAGAGGATTTGTCATGACTATTGCCAACGATCCAATTGTTATTGTCAGCGCCGTCCGCACCCCGATGGGCGGTTTTCAGGGCGAACTGAAAAGCCTGACCGCGCCGCAACTGGGCGCTGCGGCGATTCGCGCAGCCGTCGAACGGGCGGGTGTGGCGCCTGAATCGGTCGAAGAAGTGCTGTTCGGCTGCGTACTGTCCGCCGGCCTCGGCCAGGCCCCTGCGCGTCAGGCTGCATTGGGCGCCGGGCTGGATAAATCGACTCGCTGCACCACCCTGAACAAGATGTGCGGCTCGGGCATGGAAGCGGCCATCCTGGCCCACGACATGCTGGTGGCCGGCAGCGCCGAGGTGGTGGTTGCCGGCGGCATGGAAAGCATGTCCAACGCGCCGTACCTGCTGGACCGCGCCCGCAGCGGTTACCGCATGGGCCACGGCCGCGTGCTCGACCACATGTTCCTCGACGGTCTGGAAGACGCCTACGACAAGGGCCGTTTGATGGGCACCTTCGCCGAGGATTGCGCTGAAACCAACAGCTTCACTCGCGAAGCCCAGGACGCGTTTGCCATTGCTTCGACCACCCGCGCACAACAGGCGATCAAGGACGGCAGTTTCAAGGACGAGATCGTGCCGCTCACCGTGACCGTCGGCAAAGAGCAGGTGCTGATCAGCCACGATGAACAACCGCCGAAGGCCAAACTGGACAAGATCGCCTCGCTGAAACCGGCGTTCCGCGAGGGTGGCACCGTCACCGCGGCGAACTCCAGTTCGATCTCCGATGGCGCCGCGGCACTGGTGCTGATGCGTCGCTCCGAAGCCGAGAAGCGCGGCCTGAAACCGCTGGCGGTGATTCACGGTCACGCCGCGTTTGCCGATACTCCGGGCCTGTTCCCGGTGGCTCCGGTCGGCGCGATCAAGAAGTTACTGAAGAAAACCGGCTGGTCCCTGGACGAAGTCGATCTGGTGGAAGTCAACGAAGCCTTCGCCGTGGTCAGCCTGGTGACCATGACCAAACTGGAAATTCCCCACGAGAAGATCAACGTCCACGGCGGCGCCTGCGCCCTGGGTCACCCGATCGGTGCGTCCGGCGCGCGGATCCTCGTGACCTTGCTCTCGGCCCTACGCCAGAAAGGCCTGAAACGCGGCGTTGCAGCGATCTGCATCGGCGGCGGCGAAGCGACGGCGATGGCCGTTGAATGCCTGTATTAGGCTAATGAACGTAATCCTTGTGGGAGCGAGCCTGCTCGCGAAAGCGGGTATCAGCTGATAGATATATTGAATGTGAGTCCGCATTCGCGAGCAGGCTCGC
>DQGF01000198.1:0-3031 GCA_003525045.1 Pseudomonas sp.
CGGATCGCCGCACCGCCGCTCCCTCAGGAAGCTGGCTGGTCCGAAGTGCAAGCCATCCTCGACAGCCTGCGCGAAGTCGTTGCGCCGCGCCTGGATGCCTGCGGCCCCGCGGAAATGCGTGGTCTGCTCGATGCCTTGAGCGGCCGTTTCGTCCCGGCCGGCCCCAGCGGCGCGCCAAGTCGCGGTCGTCTGGACGTGCTGCCCACCGGACGCAACTTCTATTCGGTGGACGTGCGCAACCTGCCGACCACCACCGCGTGGCGTATCGGTTTCCAGTCGGCGAACCTGATTCTCGAACGACACCTGCAGGATCACGGCGATCACCTGCGCCAGCTCGGCCTGTCGGTCTGGGGCACCGCGACCATGCGCACCGGCGGCGACGACATCGCCCAGGCCATGGCGCTGATGGGCGTGCGGCCGGTCTGGGCCACCGGCAGTCAGCGGGTCGACGATTTTGAAATCCTGCCGCTGAGCTTGCTCGACCGTCCGCGAGTGGACGTCACCCTGCGCGTGTCCGGCTTCTTCCGCGATGCCTTTGCCAACCTGATCCGCCTGTTCGACGCGGCTGTGCAAGCGGTCGCCGCCCTTGACGAGCCGGACGACCTCAACCCGTTGGCAGCCAAGGTTCGCGCCGAACGTGAAACGCTGCTGCAATCGGGCCTCGATGAGGAGGCGGCGCGCCGCCAGGCCGGTTGGCGCATCTTTGGCGCCAAACCCGGTGCTTACGGCGCGGGCGTGCAGGGCGCGATTGACGGTCGTCTGTGGCAAAGCCGCGAAGACTTGGCCGAGGTCTATCTGAACTGGGGCGGTTACGCTTACGGCGGATCTGACGAAGGCACCGCCGCCCGCGAACAGTTCGCCCAGCGCCTGAGCCAGGTGCAGGCGGTGCTGCAAAACCAGGACAATCGCGAGCACGACTTGCTCGATTCCAACGACTATTACCAGTTCCAGGGCGGTATGCTCGCCGCCGTGGAAAGCCTCAGCGGCGAAGCGGCGGCCAGTTACCATGGCGATCACAGCCAGCCGGACTTGCCGAAGATCCGCACCTTGAAGGAAGAGCTGAACCGGGTGATCCGTTCCCGGGCGGCCAACCCGAAGTGGATCGACGGCGTGAAGCGCCACGGCTACAAAGGCGCGTTCGAACTGGCGGCCACGGTCGATAATCTATTCGCCTTCGACGCTACGACGCAGTTGATCGACGATCACCAATACGCGTTGCTGGCGGATGCCTATCTGCTCGATCCGGCGACCCGGGATTTTGTTCGTGAACACAATCCTCATGCACTGCGCGACATGACTGAGCGGATGCTGGAAGCGCAGCAGCGGGGGATGTGGCAGGAGCCGGGTGAGTACCGCGAGGCGCTGGAGAATTTGTTGCTCGATATCGAAGAAGACGGGTAGGCCTGGGCATTTTGCGAGGACTTCGTCCTCGATCGCGGGCAAGCCTCGCTCCTACAGACGGATGCGTACTCTGTAAGAGCGAGGCTTGCCCGCGAAGACGTACGAATAGACACCACCGACCGCATAGAGAAACTGACATGACCGACACCCCGCATTTCCCCCTTTCCGCCGTGGTCGGTGCCGACGACTTGAAACTCGCCCTCTACCTCACCGCCATCGACCCGAAAATCGGCGGCGTGCTGATCGAAGGCCCGCGCGGCATGGCCAAGTCGACCCTGGCCCGAGGCCTCGCGGACCTGCTGGCCAGCGGTCAATTCGTCACCTTGCCCCTGGGCGCTACCGAAGAACGTCTGGTCGGCACCCTAGACCTCGACGCCGCCCTGAGCGAAGGTCGCGCACAATTTTCCCCTGGCGTGCTGGCCAAGGCTGACGGCGGTGTGCTCTATGTCGATGAGGTCAACCTGCTGCCCGATCACCTGGTGGACTTGTTGCTCGACGTGGCCGCCAGCGGCACCAACCTGATCGAACGCGACGGCATCTCCCATCGACATTCGGCGAAGTTCGTGCTGATCGGCACCATGAACCCGGAGGAAGGAGAATTACGTCCGCAACTGCTCGACCGCTTTGGTTTGAACGTCGTCCTCAGCGGTCACACAGTGCCGGCCGAACGTGGCCAGATCATTCGCCGGCGACTGGATTTCGACAGCGACCCGCAACGCTTCTGCGCCGAGTGGGAAAGCCCGCAGCAGTCACTGCGTGAACGTTGCCAGAAAGCGCGCAGCACACTGGCGAGCATCCCCCTCGACGATCAAGCATTGGCGCAGATTACCGAGCGCTGTTTTGCCGCGGGTGTCGATGGCCTGCGCGCCGATCTGGTCTGGTTGCGCGCGGCCCGTGCCCACGCTGCCTGGCGAGGCGCACGCGCCATCGCCGAGGAAGATATCGATGCGGTTGCCGAATTCGCCTTGCGTCATCGTCGTCGCGAACAGTCGCCTCCCGCGCCACAACACAGTCAGCCGCAGTCCAGCCAGCATTCCAACCCGGGGGAAGGCCAGGGTCAATGGGGCGAAATGCCCGCCCAGGCCTTGCCGGTCGGTGCACGACGTGAAGTGCCGAGCTGGCCAAAAAAGCCCTAGGCATTCGCCCTCGATCTGACGCGGGGGCGAATGCCAGGCCCCGCGCCGGACGGCTGGACCACGGCAAGCAAGGCAAGCGTCACGCCGCGCGCAACGGCTCGATCAATTGGCCCGGCACCTTGCGGGGTGGCCGCCCGCGCCAGCGCGATGATGTGCTGTTCCACCTGCGCACCCGTTCAGCCCATGAACTGTGGCTGGTGATCGTCGACGCCTCGGCCTCGACTCGTCGCCATCAGGCGTTGAGCGATGCCAAGGGCCTGTTGGCGCAACTGTTCGACGACGCCTACCGCCAGCGCGCCCGCCTGGCCTTGCTCACCGCCAGCGGTCAGGTGCCGAAATGGCAGGTGCAAGGGTTGAAGGCCTGCGCCGGTTTGCGCCATTGGCTCGATGGGCTTGGCGCGGGTGGTGGCACACCGTTGCTGGCAGCGCTGGATGAAGCGGGACGATGGCTGGCAGTCCGCCAGAAGCGTTTTCCGGCGGAGCGACAGCGACTG
>DQGF01000198.1:3338-3557 GCA_003525045.1 Pseudomonas sp.
CGACAGCGACTGTTGCTGGTGACCGATGGCCGATTGAAAGACTTCACGATGTTGCCGGCGCTTGATTGTCCGGGGCTGTTGATTGACATAGAGCGAGGGCCGATTCGGCTTGGGCGGGCGAAGGTGTTGGCGAGCGGGTTGGGTGCCGATTATCGACATATCGACGAGCTGATTTCAGGCTGAGTCTTGTGCCTTCTGTGCCGGCCTCTTCGCGAGCAA
>DQGF01000335.1:0-582 GCA_003525045.1 Pseudomonas sp.
TCGCGATTAGGTCGCCAGTGACTGTATGGAGGAAAGATCGGGAACGGGATGAACGGCCGCGTCATTGATAAACTCGCGAGCTAAAATCGTAGTGGTGAATCTACGTTTAGCAGACGTACTTCGCACTAGCCAGTCTTCGGAGCGTGAGAAACGGAATCGGAGTTTCGTGACAGAGCTATCTATGGGAGGGCGTGAGGATGCGACGGCAAGAGCCTGATTTTTCGGGAAACGGGGTTTTGTGGAAAAGCAACCGGGGGTTAGTGGAAATGGACAGCTCATGAACATATCTGACATAGCACCTGATTTAACATAATATACATTATGCGAATCGTCCTATGAAGGCACGGGGGCCGGTGGTGGTCAGATTTGAACCAGGACTGGCTCCGAGTTTCTCACTGCCTCGACACTACCAAGACGCATTGGCGATAATGGATTTTCACACCCATCGCTCAGCCAGTTCTCAAAGAGTAAGCCTCATGGATGACCCGCAGGATATTTCCGCTGACGCCACCCCAAAATCAACCAACAAGACACGTGCGTTTGGCATCCAAGCAAGAGGCTTTGCTGATGTCGACACCGCGC
>DQGF01000335.1:889-3146 GCA_003525045.1 Pseudomonas sp.
TTTGCTGATGTCGACACCGCGACACGGCTAGCCACAATCGTGGGCCAGGTAGTGCGTGCACTGGGTGAGAAATTTGATTTAAGTGGTCTAGACGGCGTGACGCTCGCAGTCGACTTCAACCAGGCCTTGCTTGATCTGGATCGCGGATACGAGACCACCTATAAACTGGCCGCTACCGATTCGCACGTTGTGGGTGTGGCCATGACACCTGCGGTTTTGCGGGATGGTAATCTCAAATCACACATTATCCTAAACGCCGGTCATATTTGGCCTCTTCTTGAGCAAGATGATGCTGAAGGCCAAGCCCACGCCATCCATGTCTTGGCTCATGAATGTGGGCATGTTGAAGTGACTCGCGCTTTTGATCTGTGCTTCCCCGAGGTGTTATTGAGACCGAGCAATGGATCGGTGCTTGAGCAAATTCAGTGGAAAGTGATCTTTGCCGTGTGGGACGAGTTTGCAGTTACATCCATTACTGCTGGCATTGGCGAGAGCCAAACAGAATCCTACGAAAATGCCTTTCTCACCGACCTAGCCCTAGCCGATGATCGCTCAAATAAGCTGATTTTAGGCTACAGGGCTCACCTTCCAGTCGACCAGATTTTGCGAGAAATCTATGATTGCTACGGCGACGTACTAAAGTTTTCGGCCTATCACTTGGGCAACCTCGAAGGTTTAGGAGTTCGTTGGCTGGACTCTGAAAAAACAGCCTCAATACTCAAGGATCATTGGTTTTTTCCATACTTTGAGCGCTTAGAAACTGCCTGCCTCGAAATTGCGAAAAATTATGGCAAGTGGGAAAACAAGGACAGCTTTACTCTAATTACAGACATCGTCGATGACCTTGTTGAAAGAGCCGGCTTGTTGATAGAGGCAATGGAAGATGATGATCGTCTCTGGGTCGATATTCCCTATACTCCTGAAACAGATCCCCTCCTCCAATAATAACCAAAAAGAATAACTCAACTAAATGACTGTTTAGTTGAGATAATAATCTTACAGTGTCGAGTCGTTGTTCAGTCTAGATCCTCATCTTTAATGCAAGCTCCTTCCTCCTGAATTAATCGCCATGTCGCTCATCAAACCTTTTCACGTCCGTCTCCCACGACCAGTGCGAGACATCTTAAAAATCAACCTAAGTGTCCGACCAACCCATATCGCTCGCAACTCGTTTCGGACATGCTTAGTTACAGCTCCCAGCAGCGTCCTTCCCCTATCCAGGCGACAAATACAAGAAGCCATCTCAAGTACCACAATCCACAGCCCTGCCCTGCCAGATCGCGGCCCGTGAGGAATAGGTGCTCACCAATGCTATAGCCTTGGCATCGCATCCTGCCCCGGAAGTCGATCAAAATACTTATTTCTGACCGAATGTTCGGGGTTAGGAGTTTCGCAAGATCGTCAAAACTTCCTGTTTTTTCACTGTCAGTTTTGCATTGCAGCCTTTGCCGCTCCCGGGTTTCGTTCAATGCAACCGAGGTGAAGGTACGCCGAGGGCTAGTGGGATACTGTGAACAGCACTTCGAGGCGGAAATGCGTCTCTTGCGCTTCGTGGTATCGGCCTAACGCCTGCACCGCGAACTCTACTGGAGTGTTCCCAGCACTACGGCGCCATCATGCTGCCGGCGCGCCCGCGCAAGCCGCAGGACATTTCCCTACAAAACGTGGTATTATTTTGCTACTAGCGTACCGCGCTAGCTAAAGGACTAGATGTCATGTGGTTTTCAAATATTAAAACCACTGCAGGCAGTTTGCTAGGCATGGAGATAAGTCCAACCGGCATCGCCTTGGCCCAAATTCTACGCAGTCCTGATCAGCCTCCCCGCCTGCTCTACTGCCATTTCCGCGAAGCAGTGCCAGAACAACACTGCGCCGTATTAAAAAGCATGGTCAGCGAGTCAGGGTTTGATGGCTTGCCGGTCAACCTTGTATTGCACCCCGCCGAATACAAGATGTTGCTTCTCGAATGCCCCGATGTTCCCGCAGAAGAATTGGGCGCCGCCATGCGCTGGCGTATCAAGGATCTGATCAGTGCCCCCCTCGAAGATCTCGTCGTAGATGCGTTCGCCCTGCCCGCGGACGCTTACCGTGGACGATCGCGCATGGCCTTCTGTGCCGTGCTCGACAAAACGCGGATGCAAGGCTGGAGCACCCTGATCAAAAAGGCCGGACTCAAGCTCGCCAGCATCGATGTCACTGAAATGGCCATTCGCAATCTCGGCTTGTTGGCTGGCGCCGAGAATCTGAACATTGCCGT
>DQGF01000335.1:3445-4176 GCA_003525045.1 Pseudomonas sp.
CAATCTGAACATTGCCGTGCTGCGCCTGCGTTCCAGCGGTGGCCTGATTTGCGTGCAGCATGGCGCCGACTTGTATATGGCGCGCGCTATCGAACATGGCCTGGAACAGGCCGGGCCTGACTTTTCTTCGGCCACGCTGGAGATTCAGCGCTCTCTTGATTATTTCGAAAGCCAACTTGGCAAAGGACACATCAACCGCCTGTTGTTACTGCCCATGAAACGCGATGGCAAGGAAGCCCTGGAAGCGCTGGCTAGCCGGCTCACGGTTAAATTGCAGGCGTTGGATCTGCGTGACTTGTTCGATGGACAACCCGCGGCACAACTGGACGAACAGACGCAGGCTTCCTGCATGACAGCCGTCGGCGCAGCTCTGCGCCAGACGGTTGTCTGATGCAGAACCTCAACCTCTATCAAATAGAAAAAGCAGTTCGCACTGGACCCCATAGACCTCAACTACTGGGCGGTCTGGCCATTCTTGTCCTGCTCTGCCTGGGTCATGGCGTTTGGCAAGGCTGGCAATGGCGTATCGGCGCTGCGCGGTTGGCCCAGGCACAAAACCTGTTGCAACAGCAGCTACACCAACTCGAAGAGGCCAAGGCCTCTTTCGTCCAGCCGGTACTGGATGCGCAACTGCCCTTGCGTCTGGCCGACATGGAGGCTCAGAACCGCGCCTTGACGTGCCTGGTCAGCTATCTGCAGGCGCTGGCACGCCAACAGCGTTCCGGTTTTGT
>DQGF01000335.1:4454-10685 GCA_003525045.1 Pseudomonas sp.
TGGCACTCCAACAGCGTTCCGGCTTTGTGGCACCGCTGGCAGCTCTGGCGGAGCAGCACCCGCCCAGCGGGCTTTGGCTCAAGACCATTACCTTGCACGAAGGCGGAGCGCACATTCGTTTGCAGGGGCTCGCCCAGAATCAACAGATGTTGCCCGAATACCTGGGGCGCCTGGGTCAGAACGCCGCGTTCAAGGGCCGTGAGTTTGCGCGCTTCGATGTGCAGCGCGGTGAAGACCAGTTACTCCATTTTGACCTGTCCTCACGGGCTACCGATCCAAAGGACATTCCATGAACACGGACAAATGGTTGCAACGTTGGCGAGCCCTGGCTCCGCGCGAGCAATGGCTGGCGTACGGTGTCGGCCTTGCGTTGTGCGGCTTGTTATATGTGCAGTTCGTCGGCACTCCGATCGCGGCCAGGTTCACCAGCCAGACGACTGATTACCAGGCTGTCGAGGCGCGAAGCGTTGCAACCGCGGCCACTCTGGCCAAGTTGCACGCTGCACTGGAGGCTGACCCCAACATCCCCTACAACCGCGCCCTGCTATTGGCTTCGAGCGACAACGCCAAGTTGCTGGAGCAGATCGATCACAGCACCGGGCAGTTGATCTCTCCGGACAAGATGCGCGCAGTGCTTCAGGATTTGCTCAAGGCTCAAACAGGTCTGCAATTGGTGAGCCTGGAGAGTTTCACCACGCCCGTCGAGTTGTCGTCCATCGCCGCCACGAAAACCCAAACACCGGCCAGCGCATTGCTCTTGTATCGGCATGGCGTACATCTGAAGCTGGAGGGCGGCTATTTTGAGTTGCTGCGTTACTTGCAGGCCGTTCAGGGCACCCAGTGGAAACTGAACTGGGATAGCCTCGACTATCGGGTCGGCGAGGCAGGTGCGGCTCACGCACAGATCAGCCTGCAGCTATATACGCTGAGTCGCTACGCGGGGTGGATCGGTGTTTAGACGGCTGATCGTCAGTGTACTGCTATGCAGCGCCATAGCCCAAGGCACCAGCGCAGCGCCCCTTGATCCGACCCAGCCCCCCGCGAACCGTGCACCGGCGTCAGCGGCAGTGCCTGGAGAACAAGTCCGACCACTGGTGCTGCAGGAAATTCTGCGGGCCCCACGGGGCAGCCGGGCGGTCATCGACGGCCAGACCCTGCGCGTCGGCGAATCCCATGCCGATGCCCGCGTCATGTCCATTGATTCCCAGACTGTTTTGATCGAACGCCACGGCAAACGCGAATATTTGCGCCTGGCCAAACCTGTTCTACAACCGAGCCGATGATGCCCATGCCGAAGTTCTTACCGGGCGCAGGCCTGTTTGGCCTCTTGTGCTTGCTGACTGCCTGCCAGTCATTCAAGGGCGGCGACCAGGTGCTCTATAACCAGAGCAACCAGTTGCTCAACGAAAGTCTGCAACAGGCACAGGCGCGAGTAACACCTCCGCCTTCGGTCCAGGCGGCGTTGCTTCCTGCTTATATCCCGCAAGGGTCCCCGACCGGCGAAATGCGATTCGACGTCTCGGCCAAAGACATGCCCGCTCGCGATTTTTTCCTGAGCCTGATGCAAGGTTCCGGGAATAACCTCGTGGTGCACCCGGATGTCACCGGCGACATCACGTTCAGCCTGCGCCGGGTCACGCTCGAAGAAGTTCTCAGCGCGGTACGCGATACCTACGGCTATGATTTTCGCCGCACCAGTTATGGCTATCAGATCCTGCCAAACAGCATGATCACCCGCAGCTATGACCTCAATTACCTGAACCTGCAGCGCTTTGGAAAATCCGACACCCGGGTCAGTGCGGGGCAGATGACCAGCAACAACGGTAACCAGAGGAGTAACGGCGATAACGGCGGTTATAACGGCAATGATCGCAACAGCACTAACCAACAAAATGGCCAAAGCACCGCGTCTACCCTCAATGCCAGCCAGGTCACCACTACCAGCGACGCCGACTTCTGGAAAGAGGTCAGCGTGGTGGTGAAGATGATCGTCGGTGACGAGATCGGCAACAATGTGGTGGTCAATCCACAGGCCAGCCTGTTGGTGGTGCGTGCCAGAACGGCCGACCAGGAAAACGTCGCGCGCTTTCTCGAAAAGGCGCAGCACAATCTGCAGCGTCAGGTGGTGCTGGAAACCAAGATTCTCGAAGTTCAGCTGTCCGAAAGCTTCCAGGCCGGGATCAGCTGGACCCAGTTGGGCGGTGATATTGGCACCAGCCTGGCGGGCGCGGCGCTGGCCGGCCCGATCGGTGTTGGCGGGGTATTCAGTAGCACCATCAGCATGGGCGACTTCAACGGGCTGATCCAGTTGCTGGAAACCCAGGGCGAAGTGCGCGTGCTGTCCAGCCCGCGGATTTCCACGCTGAACAACCAGAAGGCGGTCATCAAGGTCGGTTCCGACGAATTTTTTGTCACTGATGTGTCGTCGACATCGGGAACCACAACCGTTGCCGGGATTACCCAACCGACCCAGAACGTTACCCTGACCCCGTTCTTTTCCGGCATCTCGCTGGACGTGACCCCGCAGATCGATCAGCACGACGTCGTTACCCTGCACGTACGGCCGACAGTCAGCCGCGTGACCGATCAGAACAAGATCATCACCCTGGGCGAGAACACCGTACTGAACCTGCCGTTGGCGCTATCGACCACCCGCCAGTCCGACTCCATCGTGCGAGCCCGCAGCGGCCAGGTGGTAGTGATCGGTGGTTTGCTGCAAAACGATAGTGACAACACCGACGCTGGAATTCCATGGCTGAGCAAAGTGCCGGTCATCGGCTACCTGTTCAAGCAACAGCGCAAGGCACTGAACAAAAGCGAGTTGGTGATCCTCATGCGCCCCCAAGTGGTGAACGACGACGTATGGCTGGGGGATTTGCGCAAAACCGCCGAGACCTTCAAGGAACTCAGGTAAGGCTATGTACGAAGCCTACTTCGGACTGCGCGAGAAACCGTTCGCGCTGACCCCCAATACCGGGTTTCTGGTCAGGCTGGCGCCCTATCAGGCCTGCCTCAACCTGCTGCACGTTGCGTTGGCCGAAGGCGAAGGCTTCGTCAAGGTCACCGGTGAAGTGGGTACCGGCAAGACCTTGATCTGCCGCACCCTGCTCAAGCAACTGGACAGCGAACACTATCAATTGGCCTACCTGCCCAACCCCGGCATGAGCCCCACTGGACTGCGCCAGGCCCTGGCGCGCGAGCTGCATATCGCCGACGTTGAAGAGCTGGATACCCAGGGCGTACTGGAGGCTCTGCAGCGGCGGTTGATCGAACTGGCTGCGACCGGCAAAAGCACGGTGTTATTGATCGACGAAGCTCAGGGTTTGCCTGTGGGCACGCTGGAAGCGTTGCGGCTGTTGACCAACCTGGAAACCGAGCAGGCTAAATTGTTGCAGGTGGTGCTGTTCGGCCAACCGGAACTGGATGCCACTCTGGCGCGCAATGACCTTCGCCAGCTTCGCCAGCGCATCACCTTTTCCTACCGCCTGCGCATTCTGGACCTTAAAGACACCACTCGTTATCTGAACGAGCGCCTGGCCGTGGCGGGCTATCGCGGCGAGCCTCTGTTTGCTCCGGCCGCAGTACGCCGACTGGTCCACGACAGCGGCGGAATTCCCAGGCTGCTCAATATTCTTGCGCACAAAGCCCTGATGGCGGCCTACGGTGAGGGCCGGCGCCAGGTCATGACCAGGCATGTGCAACGCGCCCGCCGCGATACCGAAGGCGCTCTGCCGTTTGTGCGGGACAGTTCGTTACGACCGCTCTGGCGAGTTGCCTCTCTGTCACTGTTGCTGCTGGCCACTGTCGGGCTCTGGTTGACCCGGTATTGGGAAAGTCTGGTATGAGCCTGGTCAATGACATGCTCCGCGACCTTGAGCGGCGCCGTGCCGCACCGTCCGAGCGGCCGAGGCTGGACGGTCTGGTTGCCGTTGACGAGGCCGGCAATGCCCAGCGCTTTCGGCGTCTGCGCATAATCCTCGCCGGGTTGATCCTGATCATGCTGATCGGTTTGTCCGCAGGGCTGCTGATCAACCATCTGGTGAAGCCTGTGGCTCCGCCGCCGGGCGCAACCCTGGCACCTGCCGCACCTGCCGCGAGCCAAAACACTGCGTCGATCACCCCTGCTCATATTATGGAAGTGCTGCCGCGGCACGATGACCATGGTCTGATCCTGGAACTGCTATTGGACCGTTCAGCGACCTACCGGCGTCGTGATGAAAGCGGCTCGGTCGCCCTAGTCTTTCCGGGGGTGCAACTGGGCACAACACTGGGTGCTGAACAGCCCCAAGGCCGCCTGGAACGCGACGGCCACAGTCTGTCGTGGCGCGTTCAGGCTCTGGACCAGGGCGTGCAAGTGTTGCTGACGGGGCTGGGTGACAACCTGCAAGTTCGCGATCGATTGGTGGCTTCGGGCGATCATTGGCGTCTGTGGATCGAAGTGCCTATGGCGACGAAGACTGCCACCCTCGATGCGGCGGACACGCCGATGGGCATGGACGAACCGCTCACTGAAACGCCAGCGCTCGATCCCGCCAGCGCTGAGGAACCGCTGCCAGCCTGGGCCTACGCACCGGTGCCGACGGCAGACAAACGGCCTAGCCCCGCCCCTGCTGCCCCGCTGGTAAAACCACCGGTGGTCAGTGGTCCGCCGCAGATGAATATCACGACCTACCAACCGGACGCCCTGACTCTGGCGCTGCAAACCCTGCAGAACGGTAACTATCCGCGCGCCATCCATGAGCTCAACGCCCTGCTGGCGTCCCGGGGCAATGACGTGGATGTCGTACGCGGACTGGCCCGCGCCTACCTGGCCGACGGCCAACAATCATTACTCCTGACGTGGTTACCGCCGCGTTTGAAACAGTGGCCGAACGACAGCGAGTTACGCCTGTTGCTGGCCCGTGCACAACTGCAATCGGGCAATGCCCGGGGCGCGGTGGCGACCCTGGAGCAGAGCGCCCCGCCATTGGCGCAAGACCTCATCTACCACGCCTTGCTCGCGGCCTGTTACCAACAGACCGAGCAATGGCCGCAAAGCGTCGCGCTGTATGAACAGATGATCAAGTTTCGGCCCGGCCAGGCGGCCTGGCAGTTAGGCCTGGCGATCGCTCTGGAGCGCCTGGATCGCTCGGCCTTGGCGGCGGTCCACTACCGCCTGGCCGAACAAGGACAAGGTCTGGACGATGGCGCTCGGCGCTTCGCCAGTGATCGCGCACGGGCGCTGGGAAGCAGATGACTAGGTGGGTAACGCTTAATGGATAAGGAAGACATACGTCGCAGCAAGGTGCGTCTCGGCGACCTGTTGATCGACGCCGGGCTGCTCAACGACATCCAGTTGCAGCGAGCCTTGCAGGAACAAAAACGTACCGGCTTCAAGCTCGGACGGACCGTTGTCGACCTTGGCTTCGTCGACGAGGTGCGCCTGCTGACCGCCTTGTCCGAGCAATTGAACATCTCCTTTATCGAACTCAAGCACTTCAAGTTCGACAAAGCCCTGGTGCAAACGCTGCCTGAAGCTGTGGCCCGACGCTTCCGTGTCATCGTTCTGTCCCGGTTGGGCGAAGGCCTGGTGGTGGGCATGAGCGACCCGCTCGATTTGTTCGCACTGGACGAGATGGACCGTTTGCTCAAGACCAGCGTCCAGCCCGCCGTGGTCCGTGAGGCTGAACTGCTGACGGCCCTCGACATGCTGTACCGGCGCACCAGCGAGATGGACTTGATCGCTGGCGAACTCGAAGGCGAACTCAAGGACAACGACTTCGACCTGTCCGCGCTGGGCGCCGATAGCAACAGCGAAGCCCCGGTGGTGCGGCTGTTGAAAACGTTGTTTGAAGATGCGGTGCAAATGAGAGCATCGGACATCCATATCGAACCCGGCGAGGGCATCTTGCGCATTCGCCAGCGTATCGACGGAGTGCTCAGCGAGCACATCATGAAAGAAGCGCGGGTGGCCTCGGCACTGGTCATGCGCCTGAAAATCATGTCCGGCCTGGACATTTCCGAGAAGCGCTTGCCCCAGGATGGCCGCTTCAATATCCGGGTCAAGAACCACACCATCGACGTGCGGATGTCGACCATGCCGGTGCAGTTCGGCGAGTCGGTGGTCATGCGTCTGCTGGATCAGACTCACGGCATTACCAGCCTCGACGCGGGCGGCATGCCGGCGCCAATGCTGGCGCGTTTTCGCCAGTTGTTGCAGCGGCCTTTCGGCCTGGTGCTGGTCACCGGCCC